>CAYSJP010000021.1:0-15999 GCA_964431395.1 uncultured Halobacteriales archaeon | reverse complement strand
CCTCCCGGGACTATCCTGCGACGAACGGACGTGAGGGGCGGATACGCCACGGAGGATTCGAATCCTCCTGGGAATATTCTGCCGTGAGCAATCCGCGAGCAGCAAGTATCCCCGAGTTCGTTCACCCGGAAGCCGGGGTGTGTGCGGTCGCCTCCTCGAAAGCGTCCGCGATGGCGACGACCGCCTCGGCGAACCGCCGGAGTTCGTCCCCGTCTCGTATCGATGCCTTCGTTTCGACGGTGACGGTCCCGGCGTCGCCCGGAACGCGCTCGACGAGACCGTCCACTGGAAACTCGACGATCGACCCTTCGAGCTCCTCGTTGCGTGCCTCGGTCCACCTCGTGACCACGCCGGACGCATCGCCGAGGGAGCCGATTTTGAGGTCATTGATCGCCCGTAACGCGTCTCCCGACAGGCCGTCGGCGACGGCCTCCACGACCGCCGCCGAGGTCCCCACCGGAACGAGGTCTTCCGTCTCGGCGGCGACGAGCCCATCCACGCGAACGACGCTGCCGTGTAAAACGCTTGTTTCAGGTCCATGCACCCACATCTCGACCATCGTGACTTGAATTTTAGCCAGAGCACTGCGTTCGCCCGCCGAGAGAGCCACGCCATCCCCTGCTCGAGGAGGTCAGTCTCGCCGACCTCCACGAGGGTGCTCGCTGGGAGGTGCTCGTCGTCGAAGAACTCCCTTCTGACGCCGTGGTCCTTGCGGCCGACGCTGGTCCCGCCCGTGGTCAGGACGACGTCGTGGCGGTCGGCGAGATCCCCAACCGCGACCGCCACCTGATCGTAGTCGTCGGGGACCGTCCCCTCGCAGGTCGCCCGTCGCGACGTCAGTCCCGCGTTTTCGCTTGGCATGTTCGTGTTCGAGGCTTGCGCGATAATCGAAAAGGGTTCGGAGGAGACCAGCCAGCCCCCGGCGTCGTGTGGGCCCGCGCTTCCGGACTCCGGAGCACCACGGCGGGGCGCGCACGAGCCAGTGTGGCGGCGGTATCGGCGGATCATTTTTGATCCCGCCCCGACTCGATTACGCCGTGAGCGTGAACGTAGAGTCGGGTGACTGGGTGTCCCTCGATCGGTGGTGGTCCGCACACGCACAGCTTCCCTCGATCGCCCGGGTGCCCGCCCCGACGCGGGAACTGGCTACGGAGCAACTCGCCGAGTGCTGGACCGAGCTCGGCCCCTGGTGGCGGGCGTACGCCGAAACGTCGCCCGTCGCGGAACGGCACGACCGGGTGTCGTCGTTCGACCACTGGAACGAGCTCGATCCGTGGTGGGACGCGTACACGGAGACGGGACGCGAAACCGCAGTACGGGTCGTCGACCTGCTCGCACGGTCCGATGACGCGTGGGGGAACTCCGCGGCTCCGTTCGACACGGACCCGTTAGCCGTGGACCTGGCCGGGGAGCGGTTACCGGAGGGACCGCTCCGGCCGAGCGCCGAGGAGGAGTGGTCGGGGTGGCTGGCCCGGTTGTTGGGGCCGTCCCCGGCGCTCGTCGCCGAACTGTTCGACGTAGCAATCGACCGTGTCCCGGAGGAGGTCACCCCGGAAGCCGAGTTCGAGACGGAGGAGGAGTTCGTCCGCCACCCGGACGTCCTGCTCCGTTACGCCGACCACGGAGTCTCGATCGAGGTGGAACTGGGTGAGGAGAACTACCGGAAGACGGCCGAGGCGGCCGGACTCCTCGAACGACGGTACGACGATCTGGAGTGGACTCACGTTCTCCTCTTTCCGAAGCGGAAACCGAGCCGCCTCGCCACTACCATCGAGTTCCCGCTCGACTCCGGACGCGACGGTCAGCCACGGGTGGCGCGCTCCGATCACAGCCCCGTCAGGGTGGTACACTGGCGCGACGTGACGGCAGCCATCCGATCACTCCTGGGTCGGGGTGGGGCCGTCGACGATCACTGGGCGGCCGACGCGTACCTGTTTTGCTCCCTCGTCGAGCGACGGATTCTGGGCTTCCGGCCGGCGCCGGTGGTCGAGCAACTGGCGGACCCGGCGCGTGTCGTCGACGCGGTCCGGCCGGTCAGCATCGCCCACGCTCTCGAGGAACAACTAACATACCTCCGGGAGAAGGTAGCCACATGACGGACGAGTTTCTCACCAACGGGCTCCGCGACGATCGGTATCTGAAGGCCCTCCGGCTGATCGAGCAGTTCGAGGACGAGATCGAGGCGATACTCCTCGAGCTCGATCGGCGGATGGTCGACGAGCACCCCGACCTGTTCGACCCGAACGCGGAACCCGGCGTGAAAACCAACCGGAGCCCGTCCACCGGGTTGGCGTACCACCGGGTCAACCATCCGATGACCGGGGCCCGGGCCCCGGCCGCCGACCGGACCCACAAACTGAACGTCCACCTGTACTGGATGCCGCCCGCGGAGTACGGCCACACCGCTCTCGACGTCGACGGCGCCCTCCGGGCGTTCGGATACAAGATCAAGTACGCAGACCGGAGCATCGACGACCGAGTCGTCGAACGGACCCGCGGCCGGGACTGGTCGCTGGAGGCCTCCGGGAACCCATACGACTCCAACGCCGTCTTCTACAGCCACGTCGATTCGGCCGCGGGGATCGAGGAGACCGCAAACGAACTCGTCGAGCACTTTTCGGTGTTCGGGGACGAGTACGCGGGTGATTGACGACGGGGCCGCCGGTGGCCGCCGGACCCATCACCGCAGGCACCGACGACGCTTGTCGTGGATCGTCTCGAGACAGCGGGCGATCCCGGCCAGTCCGGGGCACGTCGTCTCGAGATTACCGTACAGGAGTCGCGTGAGGCTCGTCTCGTCGACCCCCGATATCCGGTTCGTCCGCCGGGAGTGGATGACCCGCTGTCTGGCGGTCGCGAGATCGTTGCAGTCCTCCTCGAGTTCGTCGAACCGCGCATCCACCGCCCCGAGCGCCTCGCTCCCCGACGCCTCGTCCGCCGCGTTGCCGAGCGCGTGTGCCCGCTCCTCGCAGTCGGCGATACCGGCGTGGACCTCGCGGAGGGATTCGCGCTCCTGGCGCAGGTTCCGCCGGTACGTCTCGCGTTCGTCGATCCCCGACTCCGCCGCGGCGAGAAGCGCCTCGCGTAGCGTTCCAGTCAGCCGACGGCCGTCCGCAACCTGGCTCGCGAGGTCGGCGCCGAACTCCGCCGCGACGTTCTCCGCCAGCGTGTCACCGTACGCCGACTCGAAATGTGGCACCGACATCACCGTCTCCCGGTAGGCCGTCCGAACCTGCATCAGCGACCTGCCCGTCGATCCGTAGCCGTTCTCCGTGACCGCCATCGCCATGCTCCCGCCGGTCGTGGCGCTGCCGTGACTCGCCGGAGGGTCCGGATCGATGTCCGACAGCCGCGACCGGAACACCTCGAAGGCCCGTCGCTCGGTCGCCGCGATCTTCAGCTCGTCGTCGACGACATCGAGCGCCCGTTCGACGCGCGGATGGTGGGTCTCGACCATGCGTGTGGGGATGGGAAAATGATCCGGCCACGCCAGCTAAAACGCTGCTATGTCGGGTACATACCTCAATTGGGGGTAACGTAGACCCCCGGACGGCTCCGTGACACCCGGACGACCGGATCCGGACCGGTACTCGCCGGACCCGTGTCCACAGTATCTCCCCCCGGTCATATATACCCCAATTACCCAGCCTGAAATACCCCGGTCGCAACCCTTCGCACATGCCCGAGTCACGGGAGCGCCCGAGCAGCACCGACGGTGAAGCGGTGTACGAGGAGTACATCCTCGGCGTGCGGATCGTGGAGGAGGTCCCCGGCGACGGGAGCGGACCGCACTACCGGTTCGAGGCACCGGAGCACGTCGGGATCACGTTCGACGACCCGGAGACCGCCACGCTGTACGCGGACGTGTACTTCGACGTCAACGGGTTCGAGGAGGCGGCCACCGGCGAGCGCGGCATCCCGCCGGAGATCGTCCAGGCCGGCCAGGACACGCTCGCGTCGTACTTTCTCACCCAGCCCTACGCCGACCGGGCGTGGGTGTCGTCGTTTTTCGGCGTCAACCCCGAGAAGGTCGAGCGGTACGCCGACTGGGTCCGCGAGCGCGCCGAGGAAATCCGGTCGCGGGCGGTAGAGGAGGGAGTCGCTCGATGCTGATTGTTCCCCCCGGTCGAACGTGTTCCTGCCCGGCACCGGTCGACGAACGCGTATATATCTCTCGTGACTGGAACGTCCGTCTCCCTTGCCCGACGTACCGGGCCGCCCCGCCCCTCACTGCTATGCGTGTCTCCGTACGAAGGGAGTTCGGTAATTTCCATACGTCAGGGTATTATAAAACGACTTTATACAGCGCCGGAATTCGTCGAACGCGTCATGCCAAACTTTAGTCGACGTAATCTGATGCAAACCTCGGCAGCGGCCGCGCTCGGCGCGAGCGTCGCGGGGCTCGCGAGCGGGGACGTCTCCGAGTCGGACACGCCGGGAGCACCGAGCGTCAAGGGGGCCCTCAAGCGGTTCTCCTCGACCGCACTCGGCGCGGAGGTTACCGGCCCCTACGTGTTCGAGGACGGGGCGTTGTTGTACAGCCTCCAGCACCCGAGCCGCGACAACCCTGCACCGTTCGACAGGGCGGGTATCGGATACTTCAAGAACTTCCGGTTCAGTTTCGACGGGAGCAACGACGACTTCGCGGAGTTGTCGACCCCGCAGACGAACGCGGAACAGGGCCGCGTCCGGGCAGGCAACGGCGAGTACGAGCTGCTCGCCCGGGAAGAGGACGTCATAAACGGGGGTTCGGAACTCCTCGGCGTCGCACAGACGCCCGACGGGACGAACGTCGTCATCGACGACGGGAGCGACGAGGGCGACTTCGAACAGGCAGGGACCTTCGCCGGAACCCAGTACGGGAACCCCGGGTCCAACCCCGACTGCAACCAGTTCGTCGAGTCCGACGAGGACGGTATCGCCGGGTATCTGTTCACGAACTGGGAGAACAGCCCCGGGAACGTTTCGCGAATCCCGCTTAGCCGGACGGAGGACGGCGGGCTGGAATCCGATCTCGACGACGCGATCAACCTCGTCAACACCGAGCCGTTCCGCGAGATCGGCGGGACGCGAATCAACTGTTACGGCGACAAGAGCCCGTGGGGAACGATGATCTCCTCGGAGGAGAACTACGCCCATCCCAAAGTGTCCCTCAAGGCGACTGTCGGCGACATCGAGGACGCGGGAACCGGCGAGGGCATCCGGGGTGCACAGGAGTTCTGGAACCGGCCGAACCCGCCGGAGATCCAGGACGCCGTCGGCGAGTACGACGACGTCGACGGCTGGTACGTCCAGGGGTACTGGGCGCTCACCGGCGTGGAGTTCCTCGCGTACTACCTGGGCGCCGACGGCGTCGATCAGGCGAGCGACGCCAACACGCTGACTCCGATCGGGGACGCGTACCCGAACCCCTACCGCTACGGCTACCACGTGGACATCCGCGAGCCGACCGCCGACCCCCCACAGCCGGTCAAGTACTACGTCATGGGGCGGACCTCCTGGGAGGCGCCGGACGTCCAGAACGACCTCCGAACCGTCTATGGGTGTTCGGACGGCGACAGCAAGGGCATCTACAAGTTCGTCGCCGACGAGCCGATCCCGACGTACGACGATCCCATGGACGTCGCGGGCACGCTGTACGCGCCGAGAATCACCAACGCGGCGGCGGCGACCCGAAACTCGCCCGCGGAGGTTTCCCTGGAGGTCGAGTGGATCCCGCTGGGTCACGCGACCAACGGGGAGGTCGCCTCCTGGATCGCCGACTACGACGGTATCACCCAGGTCGACTACCTCGAAACCCACGCCGACACCGACTGGCAGAACGACCTCGCGACGGCCCTCGAGGAGGCGGACAGGGCGGTCATCGAGAACGGCAACCGGGACTACATCACCGACGAGGAGATCCTCGACTGGGCCGCCCAGTACGAGGCGAACGGTCCCCGCGGCGTCGACGAGGAGTTGCGCCGCGTTCCCTTCCTCGAGACCCGGGCGGCCGCCAAGGAGATCGGCGCCTCCATCGAGTTCAACAAGGCAGAGGGCGTCGCCAGCATCGACGACGCCGGTCCGGGCGATTTCGTCTACTTCGGCATCTCCGAGTTCAACGACGACATGGCCGACTCGACGGGCGACCTCCGGATGGACCGCGTCGACGGCGGCGTCGTGTACCGCGCCGAACTCGAGCCCGACTACGACGTCTCGACGCTCGAACCGGTGATCACGGGACCGGACGGCACCGACCCTGCCGACGTTGCCGACGACGCGCTCATCAACGTCGACAACGTGTACGTGATGGATGACGGCCGGGTGCTGTGCTGTGAGGACGCCGACCAGCTCGGGCGGTCCTACCCCAACGACTGCCTGTACGTCTACCAGCCCAACACGATCGTCGACGTCGACTCGATCGCGGTGGCCGCGGAGGCAACGACGTTCGCGGACGTTCGGATGAACGCCCTCCCGGAAGGCATGTCGGGTGCGACGCTCGTGCTCGAGGTCACCGACCCCGAGGTCGCGTCCCTCGAGGAGGTCGCGTTCTCGGACGGGCTGGGACTCACCGACGCGACGATCAGCGGGGACGGCTCCACGGCGACGGTCCGGTTCGCGGACCTCACGAACACCATCGAGTCCGGATCCCTGGACCTGACCCCGGCTTCCATCCGGATCCGAGGTGAGAGCATGGGGACGACCGACATCGAGGTCTCGGTCGACCGGCTCGACGACGACGACGGGTCCGACATCGAGGCGGAGGCGCGCACGGGCGTCGTCGCCGTCGGCCCGCCACCCCTCCGGGACGGACAGGCCCCGGCCGACCTCGACGGCGACGGCCACTACGAGGACGCGAACGGCAACGGCCGGCTCGACTACGACGACATCGCCCTCCTGTTCGAGCACATGGAGTCCGACGCGGTCCAGCTCAACGAGGCGGCCTACGACTTCAACGAGAACGGCGAGATGGACTACGACGACGTCGTCGACCTCTACGAGGAGCTGTGACGCCGACTTCGAGACCGACCCGGACGGAAACCCCTCTCAGGAAGCCATGAACCCCGATCGACGCGCGCTCGGCGCGCTGATCGTCTGTCTGGTCTGCGCCCTCGCCGCCGCCACGGGCGCTGCAGTGGCCGCGAGCACGGACACGGCCGGAAACGAGACGAGCGTCGCCGTCGCCGACGCGACGGTCGACGCGGACGGCGAGACGGGAGTCCGGGTGTCGCTGAGCGAGGCCCCCGAGGGGCTCGCCGGGTTCGAACTGACGCTCTCGCTCGGACCGCTCGGGGTCTCCGAGGTAACCGGCGCCGCGTACCCCGACACCTACGGGCTGACGACCGACCCCGCGGTGGGACCGGACGGACGGACGATCACGGTCGAGGCAGTCGACCTCGACGGTGTCGTCGAGCCCGGCGCCTCGAACGTGACGCTGGCGACGGTCGACGTCAGTGGCGTGATGCCGGGAACGACCAGCCTCGAGGTCGTCGACGCCCGGATCGATGCCGACGGCGGCGCGCCCCTCGATCCGGCACTCGACGCCGGGGTGGTGCGGGTCGAGAAGGCCGATACGCCGGCCACCGGCGGGACCGACACGGACCAGCCGACCACGGAGACGGTGATCGACACCTCCGAGACGCTCTCGCCGTCGACACCCGGGTTCACCGCCGCCGTCGCGCTCGTTGCACTCGCCACCCTGGCGTTGCTGGCGCGTCGCGATTGAAGCCTCCGGGGTGACGACCCTCCCGGAGCGCGACTCCGGGGAGGATCACGCAACGAACGCCTGCACCTCGCCCTCGGCGAGTGCCCGGTCGTAGAAGCGCACCTCGTCGACCCGGCCGTCGAAGAACCGCGGGTCGAGATCCTGCTGGGGGTGTGAACAGAGCCGCGTGTCGACCGGGTCGAGCGACACGTTCGCCGAGTTGGCGGTACTGCTGACGGCGTCACCGTTGACGTACAGCGTCCACGTGCTGCTTTCGTCGTTGTAGACGCCACAGAGGTGTACCCACTCTCCCTCGGGGAGCGAAGTGCCGCTCACGGCCTGGATACCGTTGAAGTCGTTGTTCCAGTAAAAGAAGCCGGGGTTGCTTCCGCCCTCCTCCGTCCACATCTCGATGCCGGTGTGGTTGGGGACCGGCCCGCCCCAGAAGAGGAGTTGATCCCGTCCGCTCGTCCACTCGTCGGCGTTCACCCACATCGCGACCGACAGACTACTGTTGTCGCTCCCGAACTCGGGGAGCCCCAGATAGTCGCCGTCGCCGTCGAAGTCGTACGCCCCGTCGACGGTTCCCTCGGCGTCGGTCCCCGGATCCCCGCCGATGGTCGCTTCCTCCCCGGACACCGTATCCTCGGGGGCGTCGCCGTCCAGCGGGAAGTACGCCTGCAGACCGTCCGCCGGTACCTCGCCGGGGTCGAACACCGTGACCTGCCGCGAAATCGTCTGTTCGGTCTGGTCGGTCTCCGACTCGTAACTCACGGTCACGGTGAGGGGGTAGTCGCCGTCGGCCGACTCGGACGCGCTCATCTCCCACCCGATCTCCTGGGGCTCCCCCGGCGGGACCGTCTCGAAGCTCGTGTCCCCGGTCGGCGACACGGTAACAGCGTCGTCCGGGGCATCGACCTCGAGATCGACCGTCACGGAGTGGACGTCGAACAGATACGGGTTGGAGAGGGAGGCGTCCAGGGTCGTCGTGCTGCCGACGCCGATCGACACGTCGTCGACCGAGATCAGCGTCGAGGGGTCCGATCCGAGGGGCTCCTCGTTCTCGGTCGGCGTCGGGGTGTCCGTCGGCGTCTCGTCGTCGGTCGGCGTCTCGTCGTCACCCGGTGTCGGACTGTCGGTGGGGGTGTCACCGTCGCCGGTTTCGTCCGTTCCGGTGTCGGTGGGCGTGTCGTCGTCGCCGCCACAGCCGGCGACCCCGCCGACGAGTGCGCTCGAAACGAGTCCGAGGACGCGACGTCTCGAAACACCGGTCAACACGCTGCCCGTCGTATCGCGTGACATACGACGCCATACTCACCAGGTATAATTATTTTTTTGCCCGTTCACCCGGCCTCGGATCAGTGATCTGCACGCGGCGAGCGGCATCGTTGGAGTCGTGCGGGCGCCCCACCCGGGGACCGATCGGTCGGCCGACGGTGTCATTATCATCCCGAGCCCCCTCCGGCGAGCGCGGCGACCTCGGATTCCGAGAGCGCGCGGTCGTAGAAGCGCACCTGGTCGATCCGACCGTCGGTGTAGCGTATGTCCAGGGCCGGAGCGTTCTGTCCCCCGATGAGGTTCGAGTCGCCCACGTCGTCCGGGTCCGGCAGATCGCTCGCCCCCTCCTCCGTTCCGTCGATGAATATCCGGTACTGGTCGTCCGCGCTCGTGTCTGACACGACACAGATGTGTACCCACTCCCCGGTCGGCAGCGTCACCCCCGACTGGAGGTCGTTGTCCTGCCCGGTCCAGTTCGTGTAAATGATCTCGCCGCTCTCGCTTGCGACCCGGATGAAGACGTCTTTCTGCGCTCGCGGATGCCAGACGAAGTAATCCTCGTCGGACGGAAGCGTGTCCGCGTTGACCCACAGCGACGTCGTCCAGTCGGCCGAGCCGCCGTACGACACGTCCAGCGCCGGATAGGTGAGAAAGTCGTCGTCGCCGTCGAAGTCGTACGCACCGCCGAACTGTCCCGTGGCGTCGGTGTCGGGATCGCCGTTGATCGTCGCGTCGTTGTCGCCGACGGCGTCGGTCGGCGGATCCCCGTCGAGGGGGTAATGCGCGAGCAGTCCCTCGATCGGCACGTCGCCCGTGAACACCCGGATCGACTGCTCGACGGTCACGTCGGCGGTGTCGGTCGCCGACTCGTAGTGGACGTCCATGCTCACGGTGCTCTCGCCGTCCGCGTCGGAGGGGACGCTCACGTCCCAGGAGACCTCCTGGAGGCCGCCGACTGCGATCGAGTCGACGGTCAGTGGATCGGCGGGTGAGACGCTCCATCCCTCGGGCGCCTCCACCGACACCTCGACTGCGTGCAGGTCGAACAGGTAGGGGTTCTCGAGCGTTCCGTCCAGCGTGATCGTGCTGTCGGGCGACGTGATCCCGCTTCCCGACAGCGAGAGCACCGGTGCGGGATCCTCGCCGAAATCCTCGACCGGCGTGCCGGTCTCCGTCGTCGGCGCCGTGGTCGTGTCCGTCTCGCCCGGTGCGGTCGTTTCGTCCGGTGCTGTCGTCTCGTCCGGTGCCGTCGTCCCGGTCGACGTGTCGCTCGGCGTCCCGTCGTCGCCGCCACACCCCGCCAGCCCAGTCACGCCCGCCGTCCCCAGCGCCAGCAGGAACGCCCGCCTGTCCGCCGGATCGGTCCGATCGTCGGACTCGTCCATGTGGGAGCATTTCAACTCATGTGCACAAAATTCTGGTGGTAGCCGGGGTGACGAAAATTCTGGTGGTAGCCGGGGTAACGGCGTGATACGCGCTCCCGGCCGAGAACTGTGGAGCTCCCGTCCGGGGTCCGCACAACTTCCCCGGCGGGGGATCACGTGACGGTGAACGAGAGGGTGCCGCTGGTCTCGGAGACGGCGCCGTCCAGGGTGTAGCTGAGGACTGCCCGGAGGGCGTAGTCGCCGCTCGGAAGGTCACCCGGAAGGGTCACGGACCACGTCGCCGTCCGGGAGGCGCCCGGGGCCAGCGAGTCGAAGGTCGTGTTGCTCTCCGAGGAGACGGCGATCTCCGAGCTGCTGGGTTCGAGGCTGACCTCGCCGTCGGTTATCGGCGCGTCGTCCTCGTTGGTGATCTCCGCGCTGACCGTGCCCGTCGACTCGGAGGCGACGCGGATCTCCGAGGGGAAGGGCCAACTCACGGACACGCCGGGTGGCGTTGGGGGGACGAACCCCTCGCCGATCGGCGCGTCGGGATCGATCTCCCGTAGCTCGACCCGCCGGAAGTCGATCGGCGAGCCCTCCGCCTGCAGGGAGAGGGTTCCATCGCTCAGTATCGTGCCGTCGTTGAGCTGGGGCTCGGAGTACGACAGGACTTCCAGCCCCTCGACGTAGTGGCGGATCTCCTCGCTACCCCGGACGACCGCGGTGGCGGTCACCCACTGGTCGCCACGGTAGGTGTCAGAACTGGAGTCGATGCAGTGCTGTGTCGTGAGGCCCCCGTCCATGACGACGTGCGTCCCCGGGGTGCAGAGATTGGCGGTCGTGCGCTCGCCGCCGCCCTCGTTCTGCCCGAGCAACTGCATCTCGATCGAACTGGGGAACCGCGGGAACTCCCCGCCGAGCGCCTCTTCGGGCGTCGGCCCGTGAACCATCACGCCGCTGTTGCGGAACGTGCCCCCGGAGTACGTGTCGGGAAAGCGATACTCCACGCGCACGGCGTAGTGGGAGAACTCCTCGTCGTAGTACAGGTGCCCGATCGTGCCGTTCCACTCGTCGTAGTCGTCGTACGCGATCCTGAGCAGGCCCTCCTCGACGCGGATTGTGTTGTTGTGCTCCTCGCCCGCCGACATCTCCGAGAACTTCCGGGTCCAGTTTTCGAGGCCCTCGCCGTCGAACAGCTGGGTCCAGCCGTCCTCCGGCGTCCGGGTGGAGGTCGGGGTCGCCTCCGTTGGCGTCGTCCCGGCGGTGGTCGTCCCGGTCGACGTCTCGGTCGCCGTGGGGTCGCTGGACGTCGTCGGCGGGTCCGTCGGCGTGGTCCCGTCGGCCCCGTCGCCGCCACACCCCGACAGTCCGACGAACGCGGCGCCCGAAACGAGCCCGATCAGCCGTCGCCGCGACATCGTCGGCGCGTCGCCGGTCTCCGTGTTCTCGCCCATGCGTGGTTCCCCGTCGTGCGGGTCACAGGTTAAATCCTTCGCGACCCCACCCGGCACGCCGCCCGAGCGTGGCCGGAAGCCCCCTCGGGAACGCGGCCGGAGGGACGGCTCGGAGTACGGTCGAGGAGACGATTCCGGAGACGAGATCCAAACAAACGCAATGATCGTGAGGGTCGTACGCGGGCGATGACGGATCGAGACCCGGAGGATCACAGCCCGAGCGGGCGACGAGACGGAACACCCCATCGGCGGGTACACGGTCGACAACGTCCCGGACTAGCCCCTCGCCGGGATCACTCGCCGTTCCAGGATTCGAGTTTGTCCTCGATCTCGCTGCGGTCGAAATCGCCCGGCGGGTCGTAGTCCAGGTTCTCGAGCAGTTCGTCCACGGTCGGGGTTTCGGACGTGATCCCCTCCGCGGGGAGCTCCATCCGTGCGGCCCACGCGATCCCGTTCAGGACGAGGTCCCGGAACTGGTCGTGGCCCCAGTTCCAGTGGTAGTGTGCGCCGGTGAACCCGAACCCGCGGTTGCCGAAGTCGCCCTCGTACGCCCAGGCCATGTGCTGGGCCTCGTCGTTCTCGACGACCGCCTCGTACACCGCCTGGTTGCCGTGGCGGATGTCGGCCTCCTGGTCGGGGCTCCAGCGGTCGGTGATCGATTCGTCTGGGGGGATGTCCGTCAGGATCGGCGTGACGTTCTCCATCCCCTCGGTGAACCGCATGTGGTAGTACCACTCGTCGAAGATGGAGAAGGGGTCGACCCCGGAGGTCACCGGATGGGAGGGCAGATCGGCGAACTCGGCGGTCCAGAAGGGGTTCACCGAGTAGTAGGGCTCGAAGTATCCGCCGAGCCCCTCCAGCATGACCTGCCCCCTGTCGGCCGGAACTTCACACGCGTAGTGGATCGGAACCAGCCCGATACCGCCCTGTTCGGCCAGCCCCTGTAGCTCCTCCTCGTGGGAGTTGACCGGGTGGCCGGTCCCGCCGTCGAAGTACATCACGACCGCGTCGACGTTCTCGAACACCGCGTCGGGGTCGTCGGGCCACTTATCGGCGATGTGGGTCGTGACGTTTTCCGTGTTGTTCTCGAGGCGGTCCGCGAGCAGGGTCGTCCCGGCCGCGAACGAATGCTCCATGAACCCGTGGCTCGCTCCCCCGGTCAGGAAGACTACCTTCCGCTCCTCGTCCAGCATCGGTGGCTGAGTCGGCGTCGGCGTCTCGGTGTCGGTCGGTGTCGCCGTCTCCGTTTCGGTGTCCGGTGGTTCGGTCGCTGTGGTCGTCCCCGTCGCCGTCGCGGTGTCGGTCGGCGTCGACCCGGACCCGTCGGTGTCGCCGGTACAGCCCGCCGTCCCGGTGACCGCGGCGATCGAAATTATCTCGAGGACGTCCCGCCTGGTGACTGGCGTCGATTCGTCGTGGTCTGGTGTGTCAGTCATGGATGTTCACTCGGGAATCTCGTTGACGGTGTAGTATCCCGTGTCGTTCATGAGCGATTCGCCGTCGGCCGAATCCACGTCGAGGCTGATCCCGTAGATGCGGCCGACGAGGTCGCCGTCGTCGGGCGGGGGCTCCACCGACGGCAACTCGATGGCGACGGTTCCGCCGTCCTCGGAGACGTCCGCCCCGGAGACGCTGACGGACGTCTCGTTCACCCGGGAGGAGCCGTACGTGCTCCAGTAGTTGTACGTCCAGTGGCTCACCTCGTAGTTGTCGGGGTCGCCCGCGTCGCCGGTATCGGCCGGCTTCGTGAACGTGATCTCGAAGCCGTCGGACAGGATGCCGATCGACTGCATCTCGAAGGGGATCGTCTCGCCGTCGTAGCCGATACGTTCGAGTCCGTAGGGGGCGCTCCCCTCGGAGCCGAACCCGCGGTCGGTCTGGCCTATCCAGAGGCTCCGGCCGGAGGGCGAGAACTCCTCGCGCACCACGCCACACTGCAACTCGTCGGCGAAATCGAACACGGCGCCCTGGTACTGGCCGTCGATCATCTCCAGATCGGCGCGCATCATCTTCGAGAAGCTCTGGCCGCCAAAGAAAATCTGGTCGTCGAAGGGCCCGAACGCCCCGTCCGTGTCGTTGTACGTGAGCCCGATCGGGGAGAGTGACATGTTGTAGGGAACGTAGGCCGCCGGAGGCGTGCGCATCCCCTTGAGTTCGGCCATCGGGACCGAGTCCGGATCCCGATCGAAGTCGGGGTCGCCGTACAGGGAGACGGCGTGGCCGTGGAAGTTCCCCTCCTGGACGTGGGCGATGAAGCTGGTCGGGACGAACCCGCCCTGCTGGTCCATGTAGAACACCTCGTCGTCGGGGGAGATTCCGACGCCCGCGGGCGAGCGCATCCCGCTGGCGAAGGGATCGAACTCGCCGTCGGGCGTGATCCTGACACACCAGCCCCGATAGGGCGAACTGTAGTTCATGATCGAGTCCCCGACCGTGGGGCCCGGTCCGTCGTGAGCGGTCGCGAGCGTCACGTAGAAGTTCCCGTCGCCGTCCCGGACGGGACCGAACGCCCACTCGTGGTAGTTACCCTGGTATCCCCAGTCGTCGGTGAGGAACTCGAACTCCTCGGCGGTCCCGTCGCCGTCCGCGTCGACGAGCCTCGTGAGGCCGGGCTTCTGGGCGGTGAAGACGTCGCCGGTTTCGTCGTCGACCACCACCCCGAGCGCCTGGTGCACGGCGTCGGTGAACAGCGACCACTCCCGCTGTGTGCGGTCGTACTCCCAGACCTGGCCGGCACGGGTCGAGACGACGACGGTGCCGTCCTCGCGGGTCGCGAGCCCCCCGACCTCGAGGGGTGCGTCCGGCGGCTCGACCGTCCGGACCGAGTACCCGTCGGGCGCACTCATTGTTGCACCTCCCGGGCGGTGATGGTGACCGAGAACTCCGGGACGCCGGCCGGGACTTCGAGGGTTCCCCCACTCCACTCACCGTCGGACGCCTCACGGGTGATGTTCTCGTCGGCGGTGTGGAAGTACACCCTCTCGGAGGGCACGTCCTCGAACGCGATGGTGTGTCTCAGGCCCAGCGTGCCCGACAGGCCTTCGACCGTGTGGGCGAGGCCGTGGCCATCGACGCCGTACCGGAGTTCGGGCGGGTGTGGCGCCTCCCGACAGCCCCCGAACTCGACCGTCGGCTCGGTATCGGGATCCCCGATCCGGAGCGGGTAGTCCACCGCCCCGACCGGGAACAGCTTGCCCAGCAGCCTGGCGGGTCCGTCGCCACGACCCTCGCCGAAGGAGACGATGGGTCCGTAGTTGATGAACGACCCGTACCAGGCGTATTTGAGACCGCCGGTGCGCATGTCGAAACAGTAGTTCGTGAGGTCGGGCAGGCCGACGGCGACCGCCTTGGTGAGCCCCGGGGGTGACCGACCCCCTCCCCCCTCGTCGCCGCTGGTCGGCATCTTGATCCACTTCACTGCGGGTCGCGTTCCGACCTCCGTCTCTAGGGAGGGACCCGTCGGGCCCTGGTACTGCATGGGAAAGCCGAGCGCCTCCCGCATGGGATCGGTTTCGCTGATCCGGGGGAGCAACTCGCCGAAGGTGCCCCGCCAGCCGAGGCCGATCCTGCTCGCGCCGGTCGAGTGGACGTACTCGATCCGGAACTCCCGCGACCCGTCCTGGAAGAACAGGGACCGTTCCTGTGGGGCGGTTTCGGCGGTCACCTCCATCGCCTTCTGGCCGCCGAGAAAGAGCCGCAACGCGTCGTCCGGATCGGCAGCGACGGTGTACTCCCCCGAGAGAAGCCGACTTCCGATGGGAAACTCCCCCTCGAACACGAGCGCGAAGTTCTCCTCGCGCCGTGCGTACGACGTCGAGAGGGGACCACCCTCTAAGCTGTCGGAGGCGACGGGCGTGAGCTCGTCGAAGTTCGGCATCCCCGAGAACGACCCCTCGTAGTACTCGTACGCGAGATTCCCCAGAAGCGGTTCGAACTCCTCGCCACCGGACGGAGTCGCCGTCCGGGTCCGGGTACGTGTTCCCGTCTCCGTGTCGGTAGCCGTATCGGGGGGCTCTCCCGTCGTCGTCGGCGTACCGGCCGCACCATCGTCGCCGTCACCGAGACACCCTGCTACCCCGCCGACGCCCAGCGAACCGACTCCGGCGACGAACAGTCGTCGACGTAGATGGGCGTCGTCTCGTGGATTTTTCCCATCATCGTTGACCATGACAGAAATCACACCATGCGGCATAATAAATCGTGTGATGGCTCGACACTC
>CAYSJP010000020.1:0-16948 GCA_964431395.1 uncultured Halobacteriales archaeon | reverse complement strand
AGTGTGAGTCGGAGCCGAGCCGTCGGGGGTCACGGCTCGCGTGGCTCGAAGACGAACGCCGTCCCCTCGCCGATCACGTCGCCTCCGAGCACCGACTCGACGCGCAGTCGAACGTCATGGGTGGTACCACACCCGCAGTTGACGAACTCCTCCCACTCCTCGCCAACGGTGACCGGACCCGATCGCGCGCGGCGGAGATACGAGCGGTAGGACGGTTCAGTGAGAGACTCGACGGTGCGGTCGTCCACGGGCGGAAACGAGACGACGACCTCGGAAGCGACGTCTGACTCGGCGCCCATACCGGGAGGAGACGCCGAACGGTCAAGAACCTGTCCGTCGGGTTCGGGGCCTCCGGGGGGTCGGCCTACTCCCGTCTGGTCAGTTCGCCGTCGCCCTCGGCGTCGACCTCGAGGTAGTACTCTATACCCCGGTCCCCGGTCTGTGCGTAGAAAACCGCAATCCCGAGTTTGTTGATCCCGGACGGGTTGAGTCGGGTGATCTCCTCCTCGGGCGCCAGGCTCCGGGACATCCGGTCGAAGTCGTCCGGTCTCGGAGCACTCCCGTCCAGCGTGATGTACAGGTCGACGTCGTTGCACGCGCCCCGCACTCGCACGGCGTTGATCGTCGCGAGGTCCGGGTTGCTGAACTCGTACTGGTGGATCTGCCCGGGGGCCTCTAGCGTCCCGATCGTGCTGGCAGGCCCCGGGTCGGGGGGGCCCTCCAGCTCGCAGGTCCCGCTTGGCGTGTCGCGCTCGATCACCTCGAGCGTCGTGCTGTCCCGCGCCGTTCGTCCGGTGATGAGATCCGTCACCCGGACGAACACCTCGTACTCGCCGGGGCCATTGGCTACCACGGTTCCGGCAGTCGGCTCCTCCGAATCGTCGGTGAGGGTCGACCCCGGGGCGACGAACGCGGCGGTCAACAGCGGATCGTACGGATCGCCGCTCAGTCGCTGGAACTCCGGCGTGGGGTTCTCGACGCCCGAGAGCAGTGCGCCCTCGTCCGGAACCGCCGGCAGGATCGCCCACTCGTAGAGGTATCGGCGCGGCTCGCTCGTCGTGTCGGCGCCGCCGGGGATGGGCTGCACCGGCGGGGTGTACTCGCTGACCGCATCCGCGAGGAACTGGGCTTCGCCTCCAAGTGGTATCGACTCCGGGGTCCGGAAGAACGTCACGTCGAGTCGCTCGTCGCGGGGCCGGTCCCGACCCTCGTCGGACGGTGCAGGCTCCACGCGGAAATCCGTCGTCACGCTCGACTCCGATTCGAAGCCGTCGTCGGGAAAGAACCCGATGTAGAAGTCCACGTCCCGCCCGTCCTCGACCGTCAGTTCCATCCGATACCTCCCGGGTTTGTCGAAAGTGTGTTTGATGACCCCGGCGTCGGGGGAACCGAACACGTCCTCCCCCTCCGAGTCCGAGGTGGCTTGGTACTGGTCCTGGTCGTCGATCTCGACCTCCACCAGTTCCACCTTGTTTCTGAACGTTTCGACGGGGTACACGCGGTACAGATTCCACCGGTACCCGGTCAGCGGGGCGCCACCGAGCGTCGTGCTGCCCGGATCGAACGTGACGGTCTCGCCGACGGCGGGCGCCTGTTCCTGCATCCGCTCTATCGCCTCGTCGAGCGGCTCCATGGCCCGCGTGATCTCCTCCTCGAGATGCGCGCGCACGTCGCTGAAGGATGCCCCCTGTTCGGGGATGTCGATGTCGGTTCCGATCTCCTCCTCGGTGAACGTCTCCGAGAGGACGGTCGTCAGGCTCTCTCTGGACTCCCAGTCCATGTTGAACCCGGCGATCGGGGGACTGCGAACGAGGTCCTTCCGCCGGCCGATGTCTATCTGGTGGTAGTCGTTGGACCCTTCGACGTTCCCCGCAGAATCGTCGTCACCGAAGGGAGGGACGAGGTCGGTCGTGTCGTCGTCGGGGTCGTTGACGTTCTGCCACTCGGGGTGTCCGGGACCGAACACCGTCGGCGGCCCGTGGGTATCCGGATCGACCTCGTCGGGGTCTGCGGGCAGTGCGGGCAGGTACAGGAACCAGATCGATTTCTGGTTCGTGTGATTCTTTACCCTGTTTTCGGTCCTGACGGTGACGATGCCGTCGTCCTCCGCCGACTGATACACGTCGAACATCGCCGTGACGCCGCTGGCCGGGTTCCCGTCTTCCTCGAGGGTCGCGCCGAACCAGTCGGCACGCGGTCCGAACCCCAGTGGGTGTTCGGCGTACACCCCACGGTACGGCTCGAACTCGTCGGGGCGGGGGCCGAAGAGGGCGTCGAACAGGTTCAGTCCGGCAGTCACGGCTCCGTACAGAGCCAGAACGATACCCGCCGCCGCGACCGCGTACCCACCCGCCACGACCAACCCGCCGGCGCTGAGTGACGCGACGCCCGTCCCTGAGAGGGTAGCCAGCGGCGTGTAGATCGAACTCAGCGTGGAGGAGCCGAGCACGCCGGCGCCGGCAGTCGCGAGCCCGAAGCCCGCGGTCACCGCGGACACGCCCGAGGAGACGACACTCCCCCACCACTGTCGGGATTCCAGCGCGTCGAAGGAATCGAACGAGGTGCCGAGGGTGCGACGCTGGACGGCTCTGTTCCCGACTGGGGTGTCTGCCCGGGGGTGTGCTCCGTACGTCTGCAGGAGATCGAGACCGGTCTCGCCGACCAGCGTCTTGAGTAGGGACCCCCCTTGGGAGAAGGTAAACAGGTCCTCGTCCCGCCTGACGGAGACCGCCGTGTCGCCCCTGGAGTAGAGCCCGTCGCCGACGTTGTCACTGACGGTGGACACTTCGAGATCGGTTGCGACCCGGACGATCCGTCTGTTCGATATCAGCTTCGGGCTGAAGCCGGCCTCCCGACCGAACGGCGGATCGAAGTTCCGCTGCCCGTTCCTGTTCAGTTGGTCCTCCGGGATGGTAATCAGCCTCTCCTCGGTGTCGCTGTAGTACGTTCGATACGGCGCCGTGTCGCGGTTGTCTATGTACTTCGACCGGATGTTCTCATACAGGGGGAGCGGGGGGTTCCACATGCTCCGGCCGGCGGGCCCGTATATCGGCTGGCGGGGGACCAACTGTGGATACGCTGTCCCGTTCCGGTCGGTTTCGATTTCGCTTCGGTCGGCGTTTATCAAAAAAAGCGGTTTGATTCCCGTCCCCATGGAGCTGACGACGAAGGTGTGGCGCCACGCGCCCTCGGAGCTCTCATCGTCGGGGTTGCCGAACGGTTCGTACGTGGTTCCGACGTACTGCAGCGCGGACTGCGTTCTGGTGGCCGCGTACCCGGTCGTTCGAAGCGGCGCATCGTCGGGGACGAACTCATCGAACCCCGGTGGTGGTGACTCGGCGGGGTTGTCCATCTCGTAGTCGACGACGTCTCGGCCCCCTATCGTCGCTTTGTTATTGACGTAGCGGGCCAGCAGCGTTTCGTAGGCGGTCCAGTTCGGAAACGATACGAGCGCGCTCTCGTCGGACTGGGCGTCGGCTCCCTCCGCGAGCCGTGTGACGCCCCGGAGGCCAGCGATCGCGGAGGTGGTGACTACGGTGTTGAGAACGTCGCGTCGGGTCACGACCGGGTCCGGCGAGTCCGCCAGCGCGTGCCCGTCTCCGTCCGGCCGTCGGTCAGCCGTTCCGTTCGAGTCTCGTGAACTCATGGTTGCTCCGTCATGGGGTCGTGGTCTTCCTAGATCCCGTCACGGGACCGAGGGCCGGCGGGTCGTCGGCCCACCCCGGCCGGGAGACGTCCGTGTCTCCGAGGTCGCCGAACCGCGCACGGATGGTCGTCAGTCGGGTCGTGTTGGCCGTCCGGAGCGTGAATGTCAGTTCGAATACACGGACGAACCCCTCCGGGCCGACGATCAGTTCGGCGCTGACGTTCTCCGCCGGGATCGCCCCGGTGACGACCGGATCGACGCCAGTCGCGGTGTACCGATACCCTTCCTGATCCCCGACCGTAGTCCGACCGACGTACGAGAAGTTACCCTCCCGTGCGATAGTCCGGATCGACCGGTTCAAGCGTCGGACCCGCTCTAGCGGCGAGCGGTCGTCATCCACCGTCCGGTAGAACGTCCCGCTCCCGTTGACGCGACGCTCGTGTGTCGTCCCGTCGCCGACGTATCTCGTGACGTTCGTCGACCCGGGGCCGACGACTCGTCGGGACCGATACTCCTCGTCAGTCAGATCAGCCCACAGCCGGTAACTGACGTTCTCGACCCCATCCTCGGTTACTCGCACCGTGTCAGCCTCGTAGGTGAACGAGTCGAGGGCCAACAACTGCTCGTCGTGTACCGCTCCCAGGGACGTGTTGATTCCGGAGTCGCTGGTGCCGGGTGGGTGGCTCCCGCTCGTGCCTCCGGGCAGGATAACAAACGTCGCTACGATCCCGAGTGCGAGTACGACAATTACGACTGCGATGATCTTCAGATTTCGGCCGTTTCGGAACTCGTTTTCGATCCGACCCCACACACATGGCCACGTCAATTAGGCGATCGGATTAAACCTTGCGGTGAGGTATCACCAATCATACACGATTCTGCGGACCCCAGCCGGCACTGCGTCTCCGGCGCGAGCGAGGGTCAGGATACGTTCTTGACCCCTCGGCCGCTACGGACTCCATGGAGCACGTGACAGTACGGGGTGTCGAGGTTCCGGCCCTCGGCTTTGGGACCGCACGGCTGACCGGCAACGACTGTCGAGGGGCAGTCGAGGACGCCCTCGAACTGGGGTATCGCCACGTCGACACGGCACAGATGTACGACAACGAGGCGGCGGTCGGGGACGCGATCGCGGACAGCACCGTGGACCGAGGAGAGATCTTCCTCGTGACGAAGGTCCACCGGCGGAACCTCGCCTACGAGGACGTGCTCGATTCGGTCGCGGACAGCCTGGACCGCCTGGGGACGGCGATCGACCTCCTGTTGATCCACGCGCCGAGCAGAACGGTCCCGGTCGCGGAGTCGATCGAGGCCATGAACGAGTTCCAGGAGACAGGGAGCGTCAGCCACATCGGGGTGAGCAACTTCTCCGTCGGGCAGATGGAGGAGGCGATCGACGCATCCGAGACGCCGATCCTCACCAACCAGGTCGAGTACCACCCCTTCGAGGACCGGGGGGAGCTGCTGGCGTTCTGCATCGAGAACGGGATCGTGCTGACGGCCTACAGCCCGCTCGCGAAAGGACGCGTGGCCGGCAACGACGTTCTCGAGGGGATCGGCGAGCGCCACGGGAAGACCGAAGCCCAGGTCGCGTTACGGTGGCTGCTCGGCCAGGAGATGGTCGTGGCGATCCCGAAGGCGGCGAGCCACGAGCACCGGGCGGAGAACGTCGACGTGTTCGACTTCGAACTCACGGACGAGGAGATGGAGCGGATCTTCGAACTGCAGGGCGGACTGCTCTCGCGGCTCCGGGAGCGACTCGGGTTGTGAACGGGGGGTGTCGCGACGCGGGTGGCTCGGTCGGTACGTCCCACGTTCGTGTGGGTTCGCCACTCCTACCTGGCGGTTCGTCATCCCGACCCGGACGCCGTGGCAATAACTAAGTAGTTCCTGGTGAAAACAAAGTAACGTGCAACGAAGACAGTTCGTCAAGACCAGTGGAGCAGTCCTGACGGCGGGGATGATGGGCCTATCGGGGTGTGGTGGCATTTTAGGTGGCGGCGGCGGCGGCAACACCGGCAGCTTCGACGACGTCGTTTCGTGGGTGCCGGACCCGGGGCTGTTCGATCCGGACCTGCGTTACGGATTCAACGCGAGGTCACCGTCGCGGATCGCCGACGTGTCCGACGAGACGCTCTGGGACACGTCGCTCTCCCAGTCGACGCAGTTCGGCACGCTGCCGGCGGAAGACGTCGAGTACGTCATCCGGGCGGACGCGTCGATGGCCGATACTCGGACGTTCACGACCTACGTCGGCGACTTCGACGCCGAGTGGACCGGGACGAAACTCAGACAACAGGGGCTCACCCGCGCCGGCAGTTACCAGGATTACACGCTGTACGCTTCGGGGTCCCGAGCGTTCGCAGTCGACGGGGGCACCGTGGTCAGCGCGCAACACCAACCCGCCGACTCGGACGACGAGCCGGAACCGATTCGCCTCGTGGAGGACCTCATCGACACCAACGAGGGTGACGTCGATTCCTACGCGGACGCGAACGAGGACATGGGTGCGCTGGCCGACACGGTCTCCGGCGGGCACACCATCCAGGCGGAAACCTTCGAGCGGATCGAAGGCGACGCGGTGAGTCCCGTGAGTGGCAACTTCGAGAACCTCGTCGGGCGAGGCCGGTCCACCACGGTAGACGGGACGGAGGCCGAATTCACCAGGGCGTTCGTCTTTCTCGGCGAGAGGGACGTACGGGAACGGGAGATCGAAACCTACATCGACGAGAGCGGCGACTTCAACGACCTCCAGCAGCGCCCGGAGTTCGAGATCGACGGCCGGACCGTCGAGATCACCGGGTCCGGGGCCCTCGGGAGCGTCGGCGGCGTCTTTTCGACGTGAGGTCGCCGGTCGCCACGTTCGGGGGATCCCGGTCGGCGGGTGATGGTTCGAGTTTCGGTCGCCGGGGACGTGCAATATAAAAACGGCATAAACTCTTTTTGATACACGGTAACGATTGACGGTATCGAAACCGCGATACTGTACCTACCGTAGCTGAAACTGTGATAGCGGAGGACCGCACCGGTCGAAGGGGGCTATACTGTCGGACAGAACGTTTGATAATCTCCGCCGGGGACCGTCTCCCGGCGGATTGTATCACTGCTTCTGTCCGACAGTATACGACGCGTCGATGGCGGGGGGTAACTCGTTGATGCGGGAGTCGACACGCCGCGATTTCCTGAAGACGAACGCGGCTCTGCTGTTGGGAGCCGTGACTGGACTCGCCGGCTGTACCGGCTACGATCCGCCGGACCCGATGGATCCGAAGACGGCGACCTGGGGGATGCCGATGGCCAACCGGGAGAACACCGCGGCCAACGGCGGGACGGCGTTCCCCGCGGACGGGTTCGGCGTCAACTGGACCGGTGCAGTTACGGAACAGTCGGCGCCGTCACCCGACGTTCCCCTGGGCGTCGCGATGGACGCCGAGTCGGTGTACGCGGCGTACCCACGGGGCGGGGTCGTCACCCACGACGCCCGGAGTGGCGAGGTCCAGTGGCGCCGGGGAACCAGCGGCCGGCCCGTCGGCCCGCCGGCGCTCCTCGGCGGACGGGTGGTCGTCCCGGAGGACGGGTTCGCGCTCGCGGCGTACGGCCCGGAGTTCGAGCCCGAGAACGGGGACCAGGAACTGCTCTGGTCGGTCCAGGGATCGAACCTCCAACGGGTCGACGTCGACGTCGGGGAGTTGCGCATCGGCCGGTCGCTCACCGTCGACGGCGAGGACTCCCTCGTGTTCGCCGCCACGGACGGCACCGACGGGGTCGTGGCCGAAATCGACGACCAGGGACAGCCACTGGCGGCGACACGCCCGGAGCTGGACGGGCCGGCGCCGGTCGGACCGCCGGTGATCGCGAACGGGCTCGTCGTCGTCGCCTTCGAGAGTCAGCTAGCCGTGTTCGATCGGAGTGACCTCTCGTCGGTCCGCGGGCGCCTGTTCGAGGAGCGGCCGGTCGGACCGCCGACGCACCACGCCGGGCGCGTCCTGGTGCCGACCGAGACCGGCATCACCGCGTACGACGCCACACGGGACCTCTCGCTTGGCGAGGACATCGAGCGTGCGTACGACCCTCAAGAGGAGCCGATGCGGCTGTGGCGTACGAGCGTCGAGGAGGGGGTTACCGGGCCCGGCGCCAGATCCGGCCGCGCCGCGGTGTTCCCCACGAACGAGGGGTTGCTCGCGGTGGCGACGACGGGCGGCAACGTCCTGTGGTACGACCGCGACATCGAGCCGGAGACGCCGCCGGTGGTCTCCGGTGGGCTCGTGTACTGCGTGTCGACGGACGGCGAACTGCACGTCATCGACGCGGTGACGGGTGAGCAACTCGGCAGCCACGGCGTCGGCGGCAGCGGCTGGGACCGGCTGGCGATCAACGGCCGGACGGTCGTTCTCACGGGCGAGCGCAGCGACGCCGAGGCGTCGGTGAGCGTCGACGCGACCGGGGTCGGGGCCGACGAGGCCGCCGAGCGGCGCGCGGTGGCGGGCGTCGACGACATCGCCGCCATCGAGCACGTCCGGGACGCGGCGGTCCGGACGGTAGAGGCCATCGAGGCAAAGACCCACGTCCGGGTGTTCCCGCCGGCCGAGGCCGAGGACGACGACCGGCGGGAGCTGGTCAGGATCGCCGAGAACCTGATCGCGAGCTACGAGAACGGCGAGGTGTCGTTCCGGACCGTCCACGGCGCGCTCGAGCGGATGTACTGGGTGCTCCGCCAGATCGAGTTGACGGTCGGGCTCACCCACTACAGATGGCCGGACCCCGACGCGGTGCCCGATGGGATCGAGGCCCCGGATCCGACCCCGGAGATCCGGCCGGACGACCCACAGGCCGAGCGGATCCGGCGCAACATCGAGGACGCGCGCGACGCTATGGAGGCATCCGAGCGGGGGACGACCCCCCACTCGCTGGCGCCGTACCCGCCGGCGGACACCGTGTTCGAACCGACCCCGACCGCCATCGGACTCACCGAGTGGAGCCTGATGGGCCGGGCGGGCAGGGGGATCTCCCGGCTGGTGATCGGACTCGCGATGTTCATCCCGTGGCTGAAGCTCGGGAAACTGCTGAAGGTGATCGGGAAGGCCCTGCCGACGCCGGCGTTGCTCCGCGGTGCCGGGCGGTCGATCACGGGACTGGCGGGGCGACTGATGGGCATCCTCGAGAAGGCCCGCAAACACTCCATCGGGAGGGCGGTGAACTTCATCGACGAGGCGATCGAGAACGGAACCATCCCGCGCTTTCTCGGCACCGCCCTGAAGTGGGTGTTCGAGCAGATCGACGACGCGGTCATGACCATCACCGTCAACGAGGGCGACCGACGGATCCTCAACGGCAACGGGCTCGAGTTCGTTCTGGGGTGGATCGACCGCCTGTTCATCTTCATCGCGGCGATCAGTTACGAGTACGACGTCGAGTATCACAATCCGGAGGTCGAGAACAAGGACGAGAAGACCGAAGAGCAGATTCGCCAGGAACAGGTCCGCCCGGACCTCGACCGCAACAACGACTCTAGGTTCGACGGCTACACGGTCAGCCAGACGCTCGACGCCGTCGCCGCCCAGAACCTCTTCGACGGGCTGGTCGATCGGGACGACCTGCCCGGGAACCGCGAGGGCGCAGCGAACGCGACGAAAGCGCGGTACCGGGAGTCACTGGAGGGCGTCGCGCAGCTGTATCGTGGCGGCCAGATCCGGGTGGATCTGATCACGGACGGCATCGACATCGACGTGCCGGAGGTGTTCGACGCCCGTGCCTTCGCCGAGGAGGAACTGGACTTCTCCGAGACGGAGGCCAAGGCCTTCGAAGTGGTCTACACCGTCGCGAACCCCTTCCCGACGTCCGAGCAGATCGAGATCAGTATCGAGGTCGTGATTCGGATCGCCGCGGCCATCATCGAGTCCGTCCTCAACCCGATCGCCGGGTTCACACAGTGGATGGAGGCCTCCGGCGAGATGCGATCGCAACTCGAGATCGCCCACGAGAACGCGGTCCAGCAGGGACTGTACGGCGACCACGACGGGTCACCGATATAGCATGACCGACCGAACGGACGAGGACCGGCCACGCTCACAGCACGAGGACGAAGCGCCCCCGACCCGGGTCGCGGAGCTGGCACAGCGACTCGTCGAGGTGACGGAGGGCGAACGCGAGGAGACGGCCGTCGTCGACGCGGCGACGGCGCTCCGGGACGAACTCGATTCGGATACGGACGCGCTGCTGGACGAACTCGACGAGGCGCTCGAGGTGACCGGTCCCCAGGTAGACCGCGACGTCGACGAGCAACTGACCGGGTTCGGAAACGACGCGTTCGGGGCGACGATGACCCGCCAGCCGCTGATCCACGTCTGTGACGCCCTCCGGGAGGATTTCACCCGGTTCGAACACGAGTTCATCGTCGAGCGGGCCGCGTCCGTAACCGCCTTCGAGCGCGACCTCGCGGAGACGCGCCCGGGGATCGAGGGGACGATCCAGGAGGCCCGCGGCGCCTACACCAACGACCAGGGCGGGGACTTCGTCGACCGGGCGGCCGCCGCGCCGTCGAACCAGCCGGTCCGACTCGAGGTGATAAACGTCGGGAAACCGACGAGTCACTTCGTCCGGGGTGACGTCAGGCTCTTCGAGTACCAGGTGGCCAGCACCGGCGGGCCGATCGCCCGGCCCGTCGTCGTCGAGACGACGCTCGATGAGGTCGCCGGCTTCGAAGGCGGGCTCGTCACCGGGGAGACGGTGCAACGCGTGGCGAGCGAAATCCAGGACGACCCCGGTGACGGGGGTGGAACCCGGACCGCCGGCGGGACGCCGGATCAGGGCGGGGCGGACTCCGGAACGGGCACCGAGGTGGGCGGAGAGCAAACCCGGAGCGACGAGGACGGGGCCTCGGACGACGGGAGTGGGTCAGAGCGGATCGGTCCGGGCGACGCCAGTCAGTCGGTCACGATCGAGGGCGGGATCGATCCGTTCGATCCGGCGACGGCCTACCTCCTGATCGAGGCAACCGAGGCCGAAACCGCCAGCGCCCGGGTCCGGGCGTCCGTGGAGGGTGCCGACGAGCGGCGGCTGCAGTCGGCCGAGCTGTTGTCGCTGTCGGCGGTCACGGAGTCCTACGAGCGGGCCCGCCTCGAGGCGATCGAGGCCCACGAGCCGCCGGACATCGATGGCAGTCCCACGGACGACCCCAGTGACGGACCCGACGACCCCAGTGACGGATCCGACGACGACGGGGTCGGACTCTGGCCCCTCGGTCTCGGTGCGCTTGGCTCCGGCGGAGCGTACGCCGGGTACCGGTACCTCTTCGACGACGAGGACGGTCTTGGCGATGGCAGGGGACCGGGGGCGAGTCGGGGTGGCGGTGCCGACACCGATCAGGGGACCGGGGACGCGACCGACGCGGGCGAGGAGTCCTCGGGGACGGACTAACCGGCGGATCGCCGGCGGTTCGTTCCGGTCGATCGATTCGACCTCGTTCCCCCCGGGCGCGTTCGCGGAATCGCGCCGGCCGGGAACCGACCCCAGGGTGGGTCACGCTCTCGTCTCCGCTTTGCAGGCGTTGGACGCATGGAACCAGCGCTTCGAGACGGGGCAACCAGACTGGAGCACGAACAGCAGCTCATTCGACACCGGGGCCGGCGCGTTCGATCTGCTCGACCTCGATGGAGCCCGTGAGCTCGGTGTATGAGTAGGGCATCCCGATACCCTCCGCATCGAACCGTTGCTTGACGCTCTCGACGAGTTCGTGGGTGACGCCGCCGGCACTCGTCTCCTCGGGGTCGATCCAGACCCGACCGTTCAGAACGACCGCCGAATCTCCGAGGGCAGTGACGGGTGCGGACGGTTCCGGATCCCCGAGAACGCCCTCGATTTTGGCTGCCTCCGCGAGGATGATGGATCGAGCGTCCTCGATGCTCGCGCCGTATTCGATCCCGAAGTCGAAGGTGACCCGTCGGGTGTCGTTCGCCACGGGATTGGTGACGGCGTTGTTCGCGAGTTCGCTGTTCGGGACGGTGATCTGCTCGTTGTCCCACGTATCGAGTTTCGACACGCGGAGGTTGATCTCGCGGACGACCCCGCCGTTGCCACCCCACTCGATGTAGTCGCCGATCTCGAACGGCTCGTCCTTGATGATGAAGATCCCGGCGACGAAGTTCTCGACGAGGTCGGCGGCTGCGAACCCGACCCCGAGCGCCAGCGCGCCGGCTATCGTCGCGAACGCCGAGAGGATAACGGGGAATCCGGCGACCACCGCGGCGATCGCCACGGCGCCGAAAACGGCGATCGTCCCTGCGACGGTCGCCCCGAGGCTGACGATCGACGGGGAGAACTCACGCTCGTCGAGGAACTGTTTGACGCCCCGGGTCACGATGGGCTTTCCGACGAGATACAGGATCAGGAACGTCACGACGAACGACAGGACCGTGATTCCGAACGAGACGACTATATCACCGTACTCCGCGGTGAACTCGTCGAGGCTGGTCGGAACACTCTGAAGCAGTGTTAGCATTAGCTTCAGATCTCGGCCGTGGTATATAAACGTATCCAACGCTGATACTGATGGTCATCTAGCACTAACGTGAGGTTCTCCCGCGACCGACGTCGTGGGGTTCCTCCATCGGCAGGTAGCTGACGGACGAGAGAGTCGCCACACGGGGATCCGGGGGAGCGCCTACCCCTCCCGAGAGAGTTGCTCGGAGACGGCAGCGAGCTCGTCGGCAGCAGCCTGGACCCCCCCCTCCGTCAGTAACACGTTCTCACCCGACAGGTCCTCACCCGGCGTGTAGGAATCAAAGGAAAACGACGAACGGCCGTCCTCGACGCCCTCGGGGAACACCGGGGCGTGATGAAAGCCCGCGACGATGACGATCTCCTCATCCAGCGTGGCCCTCGCCACGTGAAAGAGCAGCGTCCGTGCCGCGTCGCTGCTGTCTTCCGCGATGCCGGCGTAACTCTCCACGGTCACGGATTCCCCCACCAGCGTCGTGTCGGTCGATCCGACCTGTTCGGGTGTGACCAGCCACGACGGCTCCGATCCGAGGCCACTGTCCTCGAGTACGCCCGACTCCCGGACGTACTGGCCCCCTTCGGCGGTGAGGAACTCCTCGTTCGAGACGTTCGCCAGCGGGTTCAGGTTCTCATCACCCACCGACTCCGAGGGCGTCGAGACGACCACGACGTTCCCGCCGCTCCGTGGTACCCAGTCCGGCGTGACCCGGTCGACCGTCTGAAACGACCGAACCGCGCCCGACTCGGCGCTGATGGTCCGGTCCTCGGCAAGAAACGATGCACCCGGAAGCGTGATACCGGTCCCCGAGGGATCGAAACTCGTGATCTCCTCGCCGTCCTCCAGCGTTACGTTCCCCTGGCCGCCCTGGGATACGATCCGTTCAATCGATTGTCCAGTAACGCCGCCCATACCGAGCGCCCACGCCCGCACGAGTAATAAGCGTATTTATCAAAATAATTATATAAAACGGGGCGGTCGTACTGACCGACGCGATCAGTCATCGAGATCCCTGACGTACAGCGCCGCCGGGCAGGTACAGTTTCCGCCGCAGTCGGGGCAATCCGTCCGACTCTCGTAGAAGTGAGGAAGGGTGTCCACGCGCTCGAAGCCGAACTTCTCGGCGACGCCGGTGCTGTCGACGTGATCATCGCGCTCCCAGATGGTGACGACCATCCGGTCGGTCCGGGCGGCCGCCCACTCCAGGGACTGCCCGACCAGCGCCGTGCCCACCTCCGAGGACCGCCAGGCCGACTCCACTCCGAGCATGTGGATCACCGACACCCGGTCCGGAAGCTCCTCCGCGAGGTCGTGGCCACGGATATACGACCGCACACCGCCCTCGGTGAGGACCGCGACGACGGCGAACCCGATCACCTCCCCGTCGGCCTCGACGACCGGCGCGACCGCCGGGGCGTCGCTCCAGACGAGATCGAGCCATCGCTCGGCCTCGTCGGCCGCCCCGAACGTCTCCGCCCAGATCGCACGCACCGCCTCGCGGTCATCGGGGTGACCGGCGCGGAGCGACCACCCGCCGGATCCGTCCCGATCGTCGGCCATCCTACCGCCCGGGGAACCTGACGCCGTCGGGCAGGAACCCCTCGAAGTCGATCCTCCGAACCGGGCTGTCGAACGAGACGTTCCCGCCCGACTCGGCGTCACCCCAATCGACCCCGGCACCGCAGGCCAGAATCAGCGCGTCCGCAGGGTCGACTGCCCCATCCGTGATCGCCTCGTCGGGGACCAGAATCGACGCCTCGTCCGCGGAGATGGCCTCCGCGACCGCGTCCTCGGTCTGTGGGGTCAGGTCCGGGTCGTCGAGCGCGTCAGCGGCCCTTACACCCCGCACCGGCGAGTCACCGGCCCAGGCGGCCAGCGGCGCGTCGCTGTCCTGCCAGATGTCGGTCTCTTGGGGGTGCTCGCCCTCGCTCGTGATCGAGTAGACGGTGAACCGTGTCTCGACGGTCAGGGACCCACTCAGCGGACCGACTTCCCTGCTCGTGCTGTCGGTGCGTGTCTCCCGGGTCAGCTCCTCGAGGCCGAGGTCGGACCGCGACGACTCGTCGAGTGACACCCGCGATGCCGACACCGTCTGGTCGGTCAGCCCCCCACACCCCGCCAGCGCCGTCGCCCCGAGCGCCGGGACCGCCCGTAGAAGCGATCGACGGTGAACCGGTACGCCCCCCTCGTGCACAGTGTCGTCCCCCGCGGCATCGTCAGCCATGAACGATCGTTTGTGGGGGACGGATCATAATTCTGGTGTAGACTGATAATGACTCGTGTAGCGTGTTACCGCTCCGACCGCCCGCAGTCGGGCGGTCGATACGGTAATTGCCTACACGAGTCATTATGAACCGAAGGGAGACGTTCCGGGTCCCGATAGCCGCGCGCCGCGAAAGTGCGGCGCGCTCTATGCGCCGGCCGGGAATTGAACCACGGTCGCTCCCGTTCGCTCGCTGGCGCTCACTCACCTCCCGCTCCCTGATTCAATTCCGGGGGTACATTTGCGGCTCGCGAAATGCTCGCCGCAAAATGCGCCGGCCGGGAATTGAACCCGGGCTATGAGCTTGGGAAGCTCATGTCCTACCACTAGACCACCGGCGCTCGCCTGCGACCGGCAGTATTTCACCCGCGCACTTGAAACGCTCGGTCCGGGGCGGCGGCCGAATCATCGGCACACACGCCGTGACGCCGCCTGGATCTCCGGAGGCCGACTTCTCCACGAACGTCCAGCCGGCAGTATTAGTGGTCGTAGTCCCTACCCTGAATCGATGTCAGTAATCACCACGTCGAGCCTCGATCTCGCTTTCTCGGAGGCGGAACTCGAGGAGCGACGCGAGCAGATCGTCGAGTTCATTCGCGAGCAGGCGAGCGCGGCGGGCACGGAGCAGGCCGTACTCGGGCTTTCGGGCGGGATCGACAGCACGACCACCGCCCACCTCGCCGTCGAGGCGCTCGGCGCCGACTCGGTCCACGGGCTCGTCATGCCCTCGACGGTGAACCGCGAGGCGAACATGAGCGACGCCGAACGGGTCGCCCAGGAGCTGGGGATCGCCTACGACGTCATCGAGATCGAACCCATCGCGGAGGCCTTCTACGATGCGTATCCCGAAGGCGCGGAGGATCAGGTCGCGGCCGGCAACGTCCGGGTCCGGGTGCGGGCAGTCCTGAACTACTTCGTCGCGAACCACGAGAACGCCTTCGTCCTCGGGACGGGGAACCGATCGGAGGCGCTCGTCGGATACTTCACGAAGTACGGCGACGGCGCGGTGGACTGCCTGCCGATCGGCAACCTCTACAAACAGCAGGTCCGCCAGCTCGCCCGGGACCTCGGCGTGCCCGAGGACCTCGTGACGAAGACGCCCTCCGCGGGGATGTGGGTCGGACAGACCGACGAGGAGGAGCTCGGTATCGGCTACGACACGCTGGACGCGATCCTCGCGCTCACCGTCGATGGGGGGGTGCCCAAATCGTCCGCGGCGGAGATTCTGCCGGACGTGAACGAGGACGAGATCGAGTACGTCCACGGGCTGTACGAGGGGAGCGCGCACAAACGGCAGTTCCCGCCGGCGCCGGACCCGACGTAGGCCGGTTCGGCGGCGAGCCCACGCGGTTCCCAAAGGTCTTTGCCGTGCCTCCCTAACTCAGTTAGTGATGGACGATGCCGCTACGGTGCGCGACGCGGCCCAGGAGGTGCTCGCGGACATCGAGCCCCGGCGCCTCCAGAACCTGCTCGAGACGCGTCTGCAGGAGGCCACGATGTCGCCGGGCGTGCTGACGCGCATGAGCGCCCGCGCTGCCGGCGGACCGGATGCGACCGCGGGCCTGGATCGACGCGTTGCCGGCGTTCAACTCATCTACGAGGGGCTTTCGCTGACTCGCTCGATCGCCCGGTCACCATCCTGGGAGGACGAGGCGACCGCCGCCGCCGACATGGACATGCTCGTCGCGAACGTCCTCGTGGCGCGCGGGTTCTACCTCCTGGCGCGCACCGAGGCGGCCGACATCGCCGTCGAAACCGTCCGTGCGTTCGGCCGTGACGAGACCGCGGTGGGGTCGGCTTCGGAGGCGGACCCCGATCCGGGCGCGCTTGAGGCCGACATCTTCGAGCTGGCGATCGTCGCTGGCGTCTCCGCGGTGGGTAGCTCGGCGCCACCCGGATCGCGGGCCTTTTCAGCTGACCTCGCCGAGTCAGTGCAAGCGGACGGCGGACGTCTGCCCGAGGGAACCGACGACGCCCTGGAGTTGCTGATCGCGGGGGATCGCCCGGCGAGCCCCGTCCACGACGGCGTCGGGGCCTCGAGTGCGACGGACCTGTAGAATGTGTTTCGCCCCGCGTTCGGCCACTTCGAAACATCTAAACGAGGCTGGGCGGTACGAATCTGTGCGCGCCTGGGTAGCTTAGCGGTAAAGCGCGTCCTTGGTAAGGACGAGAGCCCGGGTTCAAATCCCGGCCTAGGCTTAGGGTAGAACGGTTAAATCCTGCAGTTATAAAGAACCAGAGCGGCAGCACTGCCGCTCCCCTCGGGGGTGTTTCGGCGTGAAGCGGTCGTACGACGGCCCTCCGGTCGACGGCTCGGGACAACACATCACCGAGGCACCGTACTGGCAAGACGACGGCGAGGGCGAGACCGTCGAGGTCCTCGGAGACGAAGACGATGGTGAGGAGACGTTCCATAACGTCCCGACGCCGGACAGGGATCCTGACCCCGAGACGACCGGCCAGACCACCATTCAGGACTGGAGGTGGTCGGCGTGACCGACGAGATCCCGCCGGAGCGCCGATGCCCGATCTGCGGGTCGCTGAA
>CAYSJP010000019.1:14600-17034 GCA_964431395.1 uncultured Halobacteriales archaeon | reverse complement strand
GGGTGTCGTCCAGTTCCATGTCACCCAGCACCGCACGCAGCGTCGTCTGGGCGAGGTTCGAGACGGCGGTCTTGTACTCCTCGACCTCGAGGAACGCCTTCTTGGCGTTCATCACCTTGATGTAGACGACGGCGTCGGCGACCACTGGCGAGTTGTCCTGGGTGATCGCCTCCTGGCGAGGAACGTCCATCGTCTGGGTGCGCATGTCGAACGTGTACGTCCGGGAGACGAACGGTGGAACGAAGCTCACGCCGGGCTCCAGGAGGCCACGGAACTCCCCGAACACGGTGAGGGCCTTTTTCTGGTAGGCGTCGACGATCTCGACGGACTGCCAGACGGTCACCAGCGCCAGCGCGAGGACGAGCAGTCCGACGACCCCTGCCGTACCCAGCGAGGGGAGCGTGACGATGATGGCGGCGACGACGGTCAGCGCGAGCCCCACCGAGACGATCGTCCCGACGGTCCCCTGCCCCGAGATCCTGCCGAGTTCATAGAGAAGCCCATTATCCATGTATGGAGTAGTGTGCGCGGCGACTTAATCCTGCTGCCGGAGACCGGCGTGTTCCGACGCGACGGTGGGACGCGGACGGTCAGAGCCGCCGCGCGATGCGGTCGGCCGTCGCCCGGCCGACGCCCTCGACCTCGCGCAGTTCCGCGGGCGAGGCCGCCCGCACCCCCTCGATCGACCCGAACCGGCGGAGGAGGCGGCGGCGGCGCTCCGGGCCGACGCCCTCGACCGAGTCCAGCACGGTCGACACCTCGTCACGGAGTCCCCGGTGGTACTGGACGGCGAAGCGGTGGGCCTCCTCGCGCACCCGGCGGAGCACCCGGACCTGCGGGGCGTCGGCCGGCCACCCGCGGGGCCCGTCGGCGGTGATCACCGTCTCCTCGGCCTTCGCGAGCGCGACCGCCGGAACCGCCCACCCGGCCTCCGCGAGCGCCTCGCGGGCCGCCGCGAGCTGGCCCTCGCCGCCGTCGATCAACAGGAGGTCCGGATCGGAGCGGTCGTCCCGGCCCTCGACCGCCCGGCGGGCACGCCAGCCGATCAGCTCCGCCATGTTGGCGTAGTCGTCGTTGCGGTCGGTGAGCTTCTTCCGGCGGTACCCGGATTTCTCGGGTTCGCCGTCGACGAACCGGACGTCGCTGCCGACGACCGACTTCCCCCCGGCGTGGCTCACGTCGAACCCCTCGATGACCGCCGCCGAGTCGAGGGAGAGCGCGCGAGCGAGCGCCGTCACCCCGTCGCGACCGACGTCTCCCCGGCGGGCGTTCTTCAGCGCGAGGTCGACGAGTTTCGCCTCCCGCCCGGCACCCGGGACCGACACCTCGACGCCCTCCCGGTCGAGCCACGCGGCGAGTTCGTCGTCGGCGTGGCCATGTGAGAGCACGAGCGCGTCGGGCAGGTCGCGCTCGGCGTAGAACTGCGGGACGAACGCCGCGAGCACCGCGCCGGCGTCCGTCGCGTCGCCGGCATCGGCGGCCGTTCCGGACGCACCGCCGGGGACACCCGCCGTGTCCGCGCCTCCGGTCCCGGGCGCGTCGAGCACGTGGCGGTCGCGCTCAACGAGCTGGCCGCCCTCCGCGCGCAGGCGGGCGACGACGGCGCGGTCGGTTTCGAGGACGGCACCGAGCACGTCCATCGCCCGCCGATCGGAGGAGCGGACGGCCTCGGAGCGCTCGCCGTGGAACGCCTCGATCGCCTCCAGGCGATCCCGGAGGTGGGCGGCGCGCTCGAAGTCCTCGTTGGCGGCCGCCTCGGCCATCTCCGCCTCGATCGGCTCCGCGAGGACGCCCGTCGCCCCCTCGAGGAACCGTTTCACTGACTCGACGTCCTCCAGATACGCCGCTTCGCCGATCTCGCCGGTACAGGGGGCGGTACACAGCCCCATCTCGTAATCCAGACAGGGTCGATCCCGCCCGGCGAACTTGTGGTCCGAACACCCGCGCAGGCCGAACGCCTCCCGGAGGGCCTTCAGTGCCGTCTCGACGCGACCCTTGTCGGTGTAGGGGCCGAAGACGGTCGCGCCCTCCGCGGGGTCGCGGGTGATCTCGATGCGGGGGAACTCGTGGCCGGTGAGCTGGACCAGGGGATAGGACTTGTCGTCGGTCAGGCGGACGTTGTACCGGGGTGCGTGACGCTTGATCAGGTTCGCCTCGAGCAACAGCGCCTGGGTTTCGGTGTCGGTGACGGCGATCTCGATCTCCGCTGCACCGTCGACCATGCGCTCGATGCGTGGACTCCGGGGATCGGCGTAGGATCGCACCCGGTCGCGAAGCGAGACGGCCTTGCCGACGTAGAGGGTACGGTCGCCGTCCCGAAACTGGTAGACGCCGGGGGAGTCGGGGAGGTCGCTCGCGCGCTCGCGAACCCTGGCCGCGTCCATCACCACGGGGTAGGCGTTTGATCGGCTTGAGGCTGGCGCGACGGGGACGG
>CAYSJP010000019.1:0-14500 GCA_964431395.1 uncultured Halobacteriales archaeon | reverse complement strand
TCCATCACCACGGGGTAGGCGTTTGATCGGCTTGAGGCTGGCGCGACGGGGACGGGACGGATCAGTGAACCGGGACGACGCCACGGGAGACCGGCCCCCCGGAGGACGACGCTACGAGAGATCGGCCGCCCGGAAGCGGAGGTAACCGAGGGTCGGGAGGAGGAGGAGCCAGCCGACGAGGATCACGATCCCGAACCAGTCTTCGAGGTAGATCGGGACGTCACCGTTCGAGGTGATCTGGCCGGGCACGGCGTTCGGGTTCTCCGGGAGCAACGCCGTCACGGCGTTCGAGTAGGCGGTCCCGGGCGCGAGGCCCTGGATGAATTCGAGCCAGTCGGGTGGATCAGCCGGGTTGAACCCCTCGAGGCTGAACCCGTTCGTGACCCAGTAGAGAACGAAGACGAGCGCGCCCCAGAGGAACTCGAAGACGACCCAGAAGCTGATCGCCGCCGCCAGTGCACGGGAGCCGGTGCTCACGAGCGACGACATCCCGACGCCGACTGCGATGAACGTCAGCGCGAACAGCAGGGTGATGAGGAAAAAGAGTGCGTACGCCCCGGCGTCGAACTCCGCGTACCGCCAGAAGATGACGAGCAGGGCGGTGACGAATCCGACCGCGACTGCGAGCGCGAGCGAGGCCGACCGGCCGAGGACCTTCCCCAGCACCACGTCCGCGCGTGTGTGAGGGAGGGAGAGAAGCACCTTGAGACTCCCCGAGTCGCGCTCGCCGACGATGGCCTTGTAACTGATGACCAGCGCGATGATCGGAATGAGAAGCGAGGCCGGGCTCTGGAGGAAAAAGAGCAGCTCGAGCGTCGTGAGTTCCTCCTCTGCCCCCTCGTTCAGCACGCTGAACGCGTAGGCGATCCCGGCAGTGAAGAGGACGAACAGGACCGTCAGCACCCACAGCCAGCGCGACCGGATCGAGTCCCGCAGGTCCTTTTTCGCGACGGTGGCGAAGCTCATGCGTTCACCTCCGTACCCGTGGTCGGCCGGTCGCCGGTCGTGTAGGCGGCGAACAGTTCCTCGAGGGAGGCCTCCTCGGTCGAGAAGTCGCGCACCTCGACGCCGGTCGACTCGATTGCGTCGAGCACGTCCGTCTTCGAGCCGTCGGTCTGCATCGTCAGCGCGTCGCCGTCGGCGCGGACGTTCGAGACGCCCGGAACGCCGCGGGCGGCCTCGATCGCCGCGTCGGTCACCTGCTCGACCTGGATCGTGAGCGTCGACCCGCTGCCGATGGAGGCCCGGAGGTTCTCGATGGTGTCGACCGCGACGACCTCGCCGTCCCGGAGGATGCCCACCCGGTCACAGACGGCCTCGACCTGCTCGAGGATGTGCGAGGAGAAAAACACCGTGGCGCCCCGATCGCGCTCCTCGCGGATGATCTCGCGCATCTCGCGGGCGCCGTTGGGATCGAGCCCGGTGGTCGGCTCGTCGAGGATCAAGAGATCCGGGTCGCCCACCAGCGCCATCGCCAGCACGAGGCGCTGGGCCATCCCCTTGGAGTAGCCGCCGGCCTTCCGGTCGATCGCCTCGGGAATGCCGACGCGCTCGAGCAGTTCCTCGGGGTCGTCGTCGGCGTTCTTGGACTCGATGGCGAACTCCAGGTGCTGGCGGCCGGTCAGCCGGTCGTACACGTCGTACCCCTCCGGCAGGACGCCAGTCCGTTCGCGGACCGCCTGTGACTCGGTCTGTGCGTCGTGGCCCAGCACCCTCACCGACCCCTCCGTCGGCCGGATGAAATCGAGGAGAACGTTGATGGTCGTCGACTTGCCCGCCCCGTTGGGGCCCAGAAAGCCGAAGATTTCCCCCTCCTCGATGGCGAGATCCACGTTCCGGACCGCGACGACGTCACCGAACTGCTTCGTGAGCCCGGTGATGTTGATCGCGTTTTGTGACATTATCGGGTCCTCAGGCCGGGGACTAAAAAAAGGCCCGCTCGTGTTTCAGCGACCGAAACGCGACGCCTCCCGCTACATCGACTCGGGCGCCTCGACGCCCAGCGTCGACAGCGCGTTCGCCATGGCGTGGCGCGCGCCGGCGACGAGGGCCAGGCGCGCCGCCCGGAGGTCGGCGTCGGCGTCGAGCACCGGACACTCCCGGTAGAAGGCGTTGAACGCCTCCGCTAACTCGCGGGTGTAGGTGGCGACGCGGTGGGGTTCGAGAGCATCGGCCGCTTCCTCGACGACCGCCGGGAACCGTGCGAGGACCTCGAGCAGGTCCCGTTCCGCCGGCGTCCCGAGCAGCGCCGGGTCGACGTCGGCCACGGGGGGTTCGGCGACGTCCCCGGCGTCTCCCGCCTCAGCGAGGATCCCACAGCACCGGGCGTGGACGTACTGGACGTACGGAGCCGACTGGGCCTCGAAGTCCAGCGCCTCCTCCCAGCGGAAGGTGATCCCCTTCGTCGGCTGGGTCGAGACGACGTCGTACCGGACCGCGCCGATGCCGACCTGGCGGGCGATGCGCTCGACGTCCGCCTCCTCGAGGACGTCGTCGCGGATCCGGTCGTCGAGGCGGTCCTCGACCTCCTCGCGGGCGCGAGCGACCGCCTCGTCGAGCAGGTCGTCGAGGTCGACGCCGGTGCCCTCGCGTGTGCTCATCCCGCCCTCCGGCAGGTTCACCCAGGAGTAGAACACCTGCTCCAGTTGAGTCGTGTCCCGTCCGAGCAGATCGAGCGTCGTCCGGAGCTGGTCGGCCTGGAGGCGGTGGTCCTCGCCCAGCACCGTCACCGCACGGTCGAAGTTCTCGAACTTCCACTCGTGGTGGGCCAGGTCCCGGGTGGCGTACAGGCTGGTGCCGTCAGAGCGCAGGAAGACGAGCTTCTTGTCGATGTCCGGCAGGTCCAGCTGCCAGGCACCCTCCTCGTGGACGGCCGCGTCCAGCTCCCCGAGACGGTCGGCCAGCTCGTCGACGGAGCCGTCCCGGAGAAAGCGGGTCTCCTTGACGAACTCGTCGAACGCCGCGGGGAGGCGCGCGAGACACGCCTCCATCCCCGCGAGTACGGCGTCGACGACCGCCGAGACGCGCTCGTAGACCGCCTCGTCGCCGTCCTCCAGGCCGCGCATGATGGCCTCGATCTCCGCCTCGGCCTCCTCGACGGTCGCTTCCGGCGGGTCGACCGCCCCGAGATCACCACCCTCCAGGAACGTCGTTCCGGCACGGTAGTACCGCACCAGGTCGTACTCGGCCCGCTCCCGGTCGGGGTCGGGGAGGGCCGACTCCTCGAACGCCCCGTAGGCCCAGGTGAAGGTGGCGATCTGGCGGCCGGCGTCGTTGACGTAGTAGTGCCGGGAGACGTCGTAGCCCGCGAGGTCGAGGACGTTCGCGATGGCGTCGCCGATGATGGGGTTGCGGGCGCGCCCGACGTGGATCGGCCCCGTCGGGTTGGCGCTCGTGTGTTCGACGACGACCGACTCCCCCTTCGGATCGAGGCGGCCGTAGGTCTCCCTGGCCGCCGCATCGAGCGTTCCGGCGTAGTAGGCCGCCGAGGGGGTGAAGTTCACGTAGGGGCCCTTCGTCTCGACGGCCGCGACGTGATCGTGGTCGGCGGGGTCGATCGCGCCGGCGATCTCCTCGGCGACGGCGGGCGGCGGCGCGCCGGCCTCCCCCACCAGGCGGAAGGCGACGCTGGAAGCGAGCACCGCATCGACCTCCGCCGGCGGCTCCTCGATACCGAGGTCGCCGGTCGGATACGAGAGGGCGTCGAGAGCACCCAGAAGGGCGTCCTCGATCTCCCCGCGGAACGTGAGGAACATACCACCCGTTGTCCGGGGCTCGGTATAGGCGTTTTTCAATCGATCGGTCGGGGTCGCCGCCGGGGCGGTCCCGCTTCCGGGGCCGGCGTCGTGATTATCACAGTCCGTCGAGAAGACCCGTGTCGGACAGGATGGCGAGAGCGATGGCACCGGTGATGCCGAGCCACAGTGCGGCGAAGGCGAGGAACTTGACCCCGCTCCAGAGCAGGCGTCGCTCCGCCGCTCCCTCCTTGGCGTCCGAGAGGACGAACGGGTCCTCGTACAGTCGCCGGAGGGCGTTCGGTATCCACGTCGATGGGCCCTTCACGACGTGGCGCTGGCCGTCGGTCGGGACGTCCGTCTCGATCGCCCGCACGGCCTCGCCGGCGACGTAGGCGGGTTCGCCGACGTCGAGGCGCTTGACCGTCGTCCGGCGGTCGCCGGAGCGGGTGGACACCGACGTCTCGAGCAGGTTCGTCGCGCCGTCGGGGTCGACGACGGCCTCCCCCCGCTCCCCCTCGATTACGAACGGAACGGTGTGGGTCTCGTCCGTGATCGTGTGCCACTCCCGTCGTGTCCCGCCGTCCGGGTCGTGATCGATCCGCCGCTCCTCGACCTTGTGCTCGTAGACGACACAGGTGGTCCCCTCGCGGGGCGACGTGAGCGTGTTCTCGAGCGGTTGCGCCGTCCCCTCGACCTCCGTGTGCCCGGTGTCGAGGCGCGCCGGGGCGCTCGCTTCCGAGTTCTTCAGCCGCCACCAGGCGCGGAACCGACCCAGAGCGGCGATTAGAATGACGACACCCACGAGGACGAACAGCCCGACCACGCCGATGGTGATCAGTTCGCCCTGAGTGAACCCCCCAATCTGCGGTATCGCGACCATGGCGCACAGTGATTACAGCGTGGAAAAAAGCTTTTGGACTAACAGGACAGGAAAATGACCATTTTTGTACGACGCTGCTTCGGAGCCAGGGCCTTTGAGTCTCCCATCCCGGAGTGATCGGTTCCCGCCGACGTGATGCCGATCCGATAGGAGTCAAACACGGCGGGAGAGGGCTTTCCGCCGATCCGTCCTCGGTAGAGGTTTGTAGCCACGACGCCTACCCGGTGGTATGATCGACGTTGGCGACGCGGCGCCGGGGTTCGAACTGGAGAACCAGGACGGAAAGACGGTCTCGCTGTCCGACTTCGAGGGCCGGCGGGTGTTGCTTTACTTCTTCCCGGAGGCGATGACGCCCGGCTGTGAGACCCAGGCCCGTCGGTTCCGGGACCTGTACGGGGAGTTCCGGGACCTCGAGGTGGCCGTCGTGGGGATCAGCCCGGACCCGGTGGACAAACTGGCCGAGTTCGCGGCGGAGGAGGACCTGCCCTTCCCGCTTCTGTCGGATACGGACGCCGAGGTCGCCGAGGCCTACGAGTCCCACGGCGAGCGGCGAATGCGGGGCGTCCTCCGGGAGATGACCCTCCGGAACAGCTACCTGATCGGCCCCGACGGCACGGTCGAAGCGACCTACGAGAACGTCATGCCGTACGACCACCCGCCCGACGTGCTCGAGGACGTGGCGGAGACCGAAGAAGAGCCGGCGTGAGGAGAGTATCAAACGTTCCGTCCGACAGTATAAGACGGTCGGCGACGACGGGATCCCATGAGCGATTCCGGGGATCGCCCGCACGAGCGAACGGACATGCGTGACGTGATCGAGGACCTCGAGGACCTGGAGGGGATGGTCGACGACGACGACGAGCGCGAGAAGGTCCGGGAGACGATACGGGTGGCCGAGAAAGCCCGCGAACCGGGGGTGCTCGGGCGGTTCCGGCAGGGGTTCGGCCTCCGCGACGTCGGCGAGGCCGCGATCGGCGGGTTCGTGTTCGGGGTCCCGATGATCGTCGAAGGCGGCACCTACGAGGTCGGGGAGTACATCGCGAACAACCCGCCGAGCCTGGTCGTCACGATCCTGTTCGGCGGGACGCTGATCCTCGGCATCCTGTACGCGGGCGAGTTCGAACGGATCGAGGAGGACCGCCTGTTCGGCGTCGTCCCGCTCAGGCTGATCGGGATACTCGGCGTCTCGGTCGGTCTCGCCGTCGGCCTGTTGACGGTCTGGGGACAGGTCGACTGGAGCGAGCCGATGGTCGCCGGAAGCCAGACCGCGGTGGTCGCCATCGCCATGGGCGTCGGGGCCTCGCTGGGCGACATCCTCCCCGAGTAGGGCGAGGAGACGCCGGACGGCTCATAATGACTGTTGTAGGCAATTACCGCATCGACCGCCCGACCCCGGGCGGTCGGAGCGGTAAAACGCTACAACAGTCATTATCAGTCGTGGGGGTGGAACCGCCTGACGGCTTTCTCGACGGCGTCGGCGTCCCCGAGGAGCGTGATGTGGTCGCCCTGCTCGAGCACGTCGGTCGCGTCAGGGACGTGGGCGTCGGACCCTCTGCCGACCTCCGCGATGAGACAGCCACCGGGAATCACGTCGTTGACCTCCTGGATCGACTTCCCGGAGAGTTCCTCGGAGGTGACCTCGATCTCGATGATGTCGTGGCCGTCCCCGATGTCGTTCATCCAGTCGGCCATCGCCGGCCGCTCGATCTCGTTGTCGAGGGCGTACGCGGTCGCCTGGGCGTCGTTGACGGCGGTGACGTCGAGCGACTCGAAGGTGTCGACGTTCTCCGGCTGGTGTACCCTCGCGTACAGCGACTCGACGTCGAACTTCGTCTTTGCGGTCTGACAGACGAGGAGGTTGATGTCGTCGCTGTCGGTCGCAGCTATGACCGCCTTCGTGTCCTCGATGCCGGCCCGTTCGAGCGTCCCGTCGTCCGTGCCGTTACCCTCGACGACCCGGAACCCCGCCTCCCGGGCGATCCGACACTGTTCCTCGTCGTCGTCGACGATGATGACGAACTCGTCTCTGTCCTCCAGTTGTGTGGCGAGCGCCCGGCCGACCCGGCCGCCGCCGATGATTATCGTGCGCATTGGTGTGACACCTAGTCGATCGCCGATCTGCCGTGCGAACCCCGCCTCTACCGCGTCCGTCGCGAAGATGACGAGGAAGACGGTCCCGAGCAGGATCTGGGCCTGTTCGTCCAGGAGCATGGCCTCACTGGTCAGTTCCGCGGCCTCCGTCCCGGACAGGGCCGCGGCCTCCTCCCGGAGCGCCACCGCCTCGGCCTCGAGTTCGAGCGCGAACAGCGTCGCCACGCTCGCCGGGATGATCCCCCGCGGACCGACCCCGGCGATGAACAGCCGTTCGGGCCACGTGAACTGCTCGACGCCGGCAGTCGAGACGATCGCGACCAGCGGTCTGAGTACGAGCATGATGACGAGCAACAGAACGAGGCCGGCGAGCCCGAGTTCGATGACGGCCTCGACGTCGACGAGAGCCGCCAGCGTGACGAACACGAACCCGAGAAACAGGAGCGTCGCGTCCTCGGTGAACTCCTCGATGTCCTCCCGGAACTCCAGCGAGAGGTTCCCGAGCACGATTCCCGTGGTCGCCGCGGCGGCGACGCCGGCCTCCGAGGAGACGAAGTCGGCGACCCCGTAGGAACTGATCGCCGCCAGCAGGGCGATGAACCGGGCGGCCCGGGGGCCCTCCAGCGGGAGGAAGTCCTCGTTCAGCAGGTAGTAGGCGGCGCCGGCAACGATGACGCCGGCGGCGACGCCGGTGCCCAGTCGCTCGAAGAACGCGAGGCCGATCGCCGGCAGCCCGCGCTCCTCTAAGATGATCGTCTCGAAGATGACGACGGCACCGATCGCGGCCGTCACGTCGTTCACGATCCCCTCCGTCTCTAACGCCGTCGAGACGTGCTCGCGGAGATACATGACGTTGATTATCGGCGTGATAACCGTCGGCCCGGTCGCGACGACGAGCGCCCCGATGAGGAGCGCGATTGGCCATTCCGTACCGATGACGTAGTGGACGGTGGCAGCTGCCCCGGCGAAGGTCACGACCGCCCCGAACGTCACCAGCCGCAGCGACGTCGTCTCGGCCTCGCGGACGCGGTCGATCTGGAGAGCGAACGCCCCGTCGAAGACGATGACCGCGACGCTGATCCCGACGATCGTGGTTAGCCCGGCAAGCTCGACGGTGCCGCCCGCCTCGGTGGTGAACGTCTGGAGCGACACCAGGCCGATGCCCACCTCTCCGAGCAACAGCCCTCCCGCGAGGTAAAACACAACGCTCGGGACGCGCAACCGCGTCGCGAGCAGCTGGCCTGCAGTACCGACGGCTAAAATTGCGACGATCGTCAGTAGTAGATCCGCGGCCACAGTTGAATCTCGATCCACGCCCATATTATCGTAACGATGCGATCCCGCCGTGTCGATGCGTTCCCGTCGTCGTCCGGCGAGTCGACCGGGCCCCCACACGCGAAAACTTATGTTCGTCCGGCGGCTGACGGAGACGATAGATGGAACGGACCCGCCGCCAGTTGTTGCGTGCGGCCGGCGCGGGCGCGGTGGCCGCGACAGCGGGGTGCGTGGAATCGCTGCTGAGCAACGGCCCACCGCCGGAGGGCCCCGCCGTCGCGCTCGAGCCGGTCGCGGGGGGCCTGACGTCGCCGACCCAGCTCGTCGCCGACCCGGACTCGGGCCGGCGGTACGTGCTCGACCAGACCGGCGAGGTCGGAGCGATCGGCCCCGACGGGCTCGCCTCGGAGCCGTTCCTCGACCTGAGCGAGGAGGTGATCGTCAGCAAGGAACGCGGGCTGCTCGGGATGGCCTTCCACCCGGAGTACCCCGAGGACCCCCGGGTGTTCCTCCGGTACAGCGCGCCCGGCCGCGGCGACCTGCCGGAGGACTACACCCACACGGAGGTGCTCGCGGAGTTTCGGACCGACGAGGACGGAGCGATCCTGCGGGACAGCGAGCGACCGCTCCTCGAGATACCCTCCCCGACCCCGTTCCACAACGCCGGGACGATCGCGTTCGGCCCCGACGGGTACCTCTACGTCACCGTGGGCGAGAGCAACAACGAGGAACTGGCCCAGGACGTCGAGAGCAACCTCCTGGGAGGGATCCACCGCATCGACGTCGACGAGGAGACCGACGAGCGCCCCTACGGCATTCCCGATGACAACCCGCTCGTCGGCGAGCCCGGGCGCTCGGAGTACTACGCCTGGGGGTTCAGGAACCCCTGGCGGCTGTCGTTTTACGACGGCGACCCGATCGTGGGCGACGTCGGGCCCTACGAGTACGAGGAGGTGGACGTCGTGAAGAAGGGCGGTAACTACGGCTGGCCGTACCGCTTCGGCGGTCGCTGCCGGGACTGGGAGGACGGGTCGGGATCGGGCGAGCACTGCGGCGCCGACCCGGAGTCGATCCCGGCCGGGGAGTTCGCCGACCCCGTCGTGACGTTCGAGCGCGGGGAGGCGAACGGGTTCGCGGTCATCGGTGGCTGCATGTACGAACGCGACGACGTACCGGAGCTGGAGGGGACGTACCTCTTTGGCAACCACACTACCGTTCCGGACGAGGCGAAGGGAGACCTCCTGGTGGCGGACCCCGAGAGCGGGACCCCCTGGTCGATGTCCAAGCCACGGATCGAGAACGGGCCGGACGGGGAACTCAACCGCGTGATCACGTCGCTCGGGCACGACGCGGAGGGACACGTCTATTTGCTGACGACGGCAGTCTCCCTGGACGGCGACCAGTTCGGCCACGACGCCGGCGAGGTGTTCAAAGTCGTCCCGCCGGACGCGACCGAGACGTCGATCCCGCCGGCGTCCACGATGACGGCCACGCCGACCGAGTGAGCAGGCGTCACAGTCCGTATCAGAGCGAGTACTTTTATCCGGACGGGCCGGACCGTGCTCGCATGCAACGGGACGACGCGGACCACGGGGACGCGGACACGGCAGCCAGGCGGCAGTTCCTGAGAGCTCTCGGCGGGGTCGGCGTCGCCGGACTGGCGGGGTGTGCGGGCGACGACGGGACGGACACACCCACGACGACGCCCGACGAGACCACCGAACCGGCGGGGGGCACCGACCCGACGACGGCCACCGCCACTCCGGCTGACACGTCGACGCCGACGCCGACGGACACGTCGACGCCGACGCCGGAAGGGACCTTGGGCGACGATCCCCGGCCGCTGGTCGCCCTGGCCGGGGACGGCTCAGCGAGTCCCGGCGAGACGGTCACGCTGACCGGCGACCTGCTCAACGCCTACCTGTTTCCCGTCCAGTCGGTCGAGATCACGCTCGAGCCACCGGGGGACGGCTGGGAGATCACGGCCACCGGGGCGACGAGTTTCGGGGAGGTCCCCTCACAGGGCCGCGAGGAGGTCGCCTGGGAGGTGGCCGTTCCGGAGGACGCCGACGGCGAGTACACCATCGACGGCACGATCACGTACGAGACCGGCGCCGACGAGGCCGAGGTCGGCATCTCACACACCCTCCTCGTGCTGACGCCCGGCGAGGCACCGGAGGGGGGGCTCGAGGCGTACTTCGCGCTGGACGGCGACGTCCCGACTAACGAGGTCACCGGCGCGGAGGCGACGGTCTACGGTGACCCGACCCCCGGGGCGGACGGCGCCACCGGGGACACCGGCGACGCCTTCGCCTTCGACGGCGACGGGGACGCCATAGCCTCGGCGGAGCCGCTGGCAATCGACGGCGACGCGGCGACGATCGCGGGCTGGGTCAGGTTCACCGGGGAGTCGATCGAGGAGTACACGCGGCTGTTCACCGTCGCGCCCGATCCGACGACCCCCTTCGACGGGGCGAACGGCTACCAGGTGTTCTACCAGGCCGGCGGGCTCTGGCTGGTCGGGTTCGACGCCTCGGGGGAGAGCGCGGTGGTCACGGAGTCGCTCGGTGAGTTCATCGAGCCCGAGACGTGGTACTTCGTGGCGTTCACGATCGACGAGGGTACCTACACGATGTACGCCTACGACACCGGGGGGACGATCTCCGGGTTCCCACAGGAGGTGTCGGCCAGCCCGAGGAACAAAAGCGAGTCCCAGCATCTCGTGTTGTCCGCCGGGACGGACGACTTCGACACCACGTACTACGCGGCGTGCAGGACGGACGAGGTGCGGGCGTACTCGCGGCCCCTGTCCCAGGGGGAGATGTTCCAGCTGTACACCGGCTCCGGCGGGTCGGGGTGAGCCGCCGCGGCGCTGTGGCGGGGCCGGCCGGCCGCGGGATCACTCCCCGGCCTCGCCGACGGGTTCCGGCATAAAATTCAATACATATCCGTATCTATGGTGAACGTAGAGGGCAATCGGGGTCGGCAGGCTCTGAACCGAGTGATGCTCGGTCCGCCCGGATCGTCGCCCGTCATGGGGAAAACGCAACCTGCCCACGAAAGGCATAGTCATTGCCCCTCCGAGGTCCAGTACGCCGCCAGTGCCGTGTCTCGGCGCGGAGTTCTAAGCGTTCCACGAGCGGTTTCACGGCTCGCCGGGGTCGGGGGGCCCTGCGCGCCGCCGGTTAGTCCGTGTCGGGATATCCCGTTCGCCCCTGCTCCGGTCGGCCTGAGAGGGTCTCGAGGCGGGGCCCCGAGGACTGAACACGGAAAAATATTATTAATCTTCGACAACCACGCCTTCTCATGGCGCGGAAAGATCACCGTGAGTCGGATACACCACTGACGAACTTTTCACGGCGGCAGATGCTTGCCCTGACGGGGACGTCGCTAGCCGCGGGGATGGCTGGTGCGGACAGCATGTCGCAGTCGCCGGATGCAACCACCCCGGCCGGCACGCCGTCGCCGACGGACGCACCGCCCGTCTCGGGTCCACTGGACTCGGAGCCGGATCTGGATCACACCCTCGAGGAGGATCCGCTCCTGTTTCTCGAGGGGTTCGAGGGGGGACTGGGCTCCTGGAGCGGTACCAAGGACAAGTGGCAGGCCTCGGGCGTCTTCGCGACGGAGGGCGACAACTCGCTGCAGTCGCTGGGGCCCGACTCGAGTTCCGGCCCACAACTGCCCGCCGCGGACAGTTTAGAAGCGTACCTCTCGTTCGATGGCGACACGCCGACGAACGAGGTGACGGGCAACGACGCGAGCGTCGTGGGCGACCCCGGGACCGGCGAGGGCGGTGCCGTCGGCGGCGCCTACTCGTTCACGTCGGGCGGGGGTGCCGACTCCGTCGCTGACGCGGTCGTCACCGAGGACCTGCCGCTGAACGGCGAGACCGCGACCGTGGGCGCGTGGTTCAACTACAGTGACTTCGAGACCTGGGGGCGTGCTCCCTTCCAGGTCGGCGGCGATCCGGAGTCGTTCCCGGGGGCCGGCTGGGACATCGAGTGGGACGAGGACGCGTCCGCCATCGTCCCGCAGGTTTCGGATGGGGGTGATCCAGGTCGCAGCGACTCCAGCGGGACGATCCCGCTGGAATCGGGCAACTGGTACTTCGTGGTGGGGGTCGTCGACGGCGACGACGTCCGGATGCACGCCTTCGATCAGGACGGCGAACTCGACAGTTCGCCACAGACGGCCGCCGGCGCGCGCACCCAGTCTGACGCCGAACCGCTGATGCTGATGGCCGGCGACGGCCGCGAGACGGCGGGACTTCTGGATGAAACCTACGCCTTCTCGACTGCGCTCTCCGAGGGCGAAGTCTCACAGCTGTACACGGCGAGCGCAGCCGGCGTCGGGACCGGATCCGGCGGCGGTGGCGACGGCGGCAACCTGCCGATGACGCTCCAGGGGGAGAACGCGACGCTCACGGACTCACTCGCCGAGAGCAACCACGGGGGGTTCAACGGGGACGGGTTCGCCAATCTCGATGAGCCCTCCGGGGCGACGATCTCCTTCGAGAACCTGTCGCTGGGGACCTCGGGGACGATGGATATCACGTTCAGATACGCGATGGACGACGACTCCCGCACGGTCGCGATCAACGTCAACGGGACCCAGCAACGGGAGGTGGAGTTCTCGGGGACGGGTGCCTGGGACTCCTGGGACACCAATACCATATCCCTCGATCTGAGCGACGGCGACACCCTGACCGTCGAAAGCATCGGCGAGGACGGGCCGAACATCGATCAGATCACGATCCAGAGCGGGGGGAGTTCCCCGACAGGCCTCGTCTCACAGAGTAGCCACCAGGCTCCTCAGGCCGGTCTGGAGGCGTACTACTCCTTCGACGGCGACACCATCACCAACGGGGTCACCGGCACCGACGCCGTCGTGACGGGCGATCCGAGTTCCGGCGCGGAGGGGTTCCAGGGCGACGCCTGGGAGTTCAGCACCTCCGGTGACACCGGCTCCATCGCCGACGCCGCCGTCTCCGGCGAGGATCTCCCCCTCAACGGCGACGGCGCGACCCTCAGCGCGTGGTTCAACTACTCCGAACACGAGGGTGCCGGTCGCATTCTCCAGACCAGCGGCGACCCCGAAAGCACCCCCGAGACCGGGTTCAACGTCGAGATGGGCGAGGACGACCTGTTCGTCGTCACCTGGGGTCCGGGCTTCGACGGCATCGGCATCGGCGACTCCATCCCCGTCGAACCCGACACCTGGTACAACCTGATCGTCGTGATGGACGGCAACGAGTTCCGCGTCCACGTGTTCGGCGAGAACGGCGAGATCGACGCCTCCCCCGTCGTGAACGAACTCCCGCGCTCGAACACCGACGCCGAACCCCTGCTGATGATGTGTGGCGACAGCTCCGAGGTGGGTGGCCGCATCGACGAGGTGCGTGCTTACTCCAGGGCGCTCTCTCAGGACGAGATCAGACAACTGTACGTGGCAAGCGGCGGCACCATCGACGTGACGGGCCAGAAACACCTCTACTCGATGCCCGGCGACGGGCTGGCGGGGTATCCCCGCTCGCTGGATCGCTTCGGCCTCGACGTCCGCGACGAAGCGGGCGAGGGCACCTTCGAGATCCAGTTCGGCATCCAGGATCCGATGCCGGAGATGCCCGAAACCGGCCAGTACTACGCGGTCCAGCACGACGCCGACGCGAACGAGGTCCGCGCGGTCAAGGGCCACGGACCCGACGGCTCCTACACGGAACTGGCCTCCACGAGCGCCCAACTCGAAAGCTCGACGTGGCACTCCTATCACGTCTGGTGGACCAGCGGCGGCAACATCGAGGTACTCGCGACGGACCTGGACGGCAACGAGGTCGCCTCCCTGTCCTTCCAGGACCTCCGGTACAACTCCGGCGGGATCGGTCTCTGGACCGACACCGGCGACTACTACGTCGACAAGGTCCACATCCGGAGTTCGCCGGGCCGGAACGCGGACGGGACGCTCAAGGACGCCCTGCGGCCGAAGGTGTCGCTTCCCTTCGGGCTGAACTGCGGGGGCTTCACCACCGGCGGGACGGCCACCGTCGACGGCCTGGAGTTCGTCAACGAACCCCCGGACGGGGTCGACGTCTTCGGGAACGCCGACGTCAGCGGGAACGACGTGGCGGTCGGAAATGCCTCGACCGGTGACGCCATCGACGGCACCGAAAACGACCTCATCTACCAGTCCGAACGCTACGGGGGCAACCTCAGCTACGACATCTTCGTCCCCAACGGCACCTACGAGGTGACGCTGCACTTCGCGGAGAACTTCTGGGAGGAGGACGGCGCCCGGGTGTTCGACGTCTCCGTGCAGGGCGAGCAGATCGTCGACGATCTGGACATCCACGCCGAGGTGGGCCACGACACCGCCTACACGATCACCATCCCCGAGGTCAACGTGGAAAGCGGCAAACTCGAGATCCGCTCGACCACCGAAACGGACAACACCAAGTATTCGGGTATCGAGGTCCGGGAGGCGGCCGGCGCGGGGCCGGGCGTGTCGACGCCCTACGGCC
>CAYSJP010000018.1:4769-17222 GCA_964431395.1 uncultured Halobacteriales archaeon | reverse complement strand
CGCGCTATGTATTCATCACGCTGTTTCTATCAATAGCCAAGTAGGTTAGCCGGGATGCGGTAACTCGTTGATCTGTAACTATCGCGCTGCTGAACCCACACGCTTTACATCTCGCATGGCCCTGTCGACAACTCCAAAATAGGTGTCGTCGTTTCGCCGTCCTCGGTACGTACCGTCACTGTTCAGTGGTCGCTCCCCGCTCAACGCAGGTCACCGACTGTGACGACAGCAGTCACCACGACGCCACGAGCCCCGACCCCGCCCGGACTTCCCCGGCGGCGCACGCCAAACTGCCCGCCCGGTTGCCCACCAATGATAACTGTGGGACATAGAATGAAGTAGCAAATATTAAACGCTCGCATGTCGTACTCCGAATCATGACGGAGTACGTGACGACGACCCCGGGGCTGTACCCGCTCCCGGACGACGCGAAGGACGTCCTGGCCGACCTGAAGGGCCGCCAGAAGGGCGACCTGATCGACGGCGACGAGTCCGACGAGGTGCGCGAGACCTACGACGAGATCCGCGAGAACGCCATCGAGCGCCAGGAGGCGGCCGGCCTGGACCGGATCGTGGAGGCCCAGTTCCGGTGGGACGACATGCTCGGCCACCCGCTGTCGGTGAGCGACGCCGTCGAGACCCGGAGCATCGAGCGCTACTACGACAACAACAACTTCTACCGCGATCCGGCGGTCGTGGACGAACTCGAACCGACCGGCGACGTGGCGGCCGAACTCGACGCGGGGGCCGACCTGACGGAGGACTTGCAGGCCGTTCTACCGGGTCCCTACAGCCTCTTCGACCTCGCGACCGACGAACGGTACGGCGACGAGGCGGCGTTGCTCGACGCTCTCGGGGAGTTCCTCGCGGGCGAGGTCGCGGCGTTCCCGGACCACGAGACGCTGTTCCTGCTCGAGCCCTCGCTGGTCGTGAACCCGCCCGGCGACCACGCCGCGAAGGCGAGCGAGGCGATCGACCGCGTGGCCGGCGCAACCGACGCCGAGGTCGTCGTCCACACCTACTTCGGGGCGCTGGACGAGGAGACCTACGCCCACCTGCTGGACGCCGACATCGACGGCGTGGGCTACGACCTCGTGAGCGCGCCCGAGGAGACGGTCGAACTCGTCAGGGAGTACGGCATTCCCGACGCGGTCGCGCTGGGCGTGATCGACGGGCAGAACACGCTCGTGGAGTCGCCCGAGACCATCCGAGACCGCGTCGAGTGGTTCGAGGATCGGCTTCCCGACGCCATCGAACCCGAGACGGTGTACGTCACGCCGAACACCGGGCTGTTGTACCTGCCCGTCTCCAAGTTCGAGGCGAAGTTGGACGCGCTCGGGGCCGCCTACGAGGAGGTGGAAGCGTGAGCCCGAACCGCGAGCACTCGACGGGCAGCCGGGACCGGTTCCGGCCGCCCGACCACGACAACGACCACTTCCTGCTCACGACCGTCGTGGGCAGCTACCCCAAGCCCAAGTGGGTCGACCGGACTCGCGAACTGTACGAGTCCGACCGCACGGAGGCCGAGGACCCCCGTCTCCACGTCGACGAGGACGCCTGGCAGGAGGCCAAAGACGACGCCGCGCGGCTGATTCTGGGGGAACACGAGCGCGCCGGGATCGACGTCATCGCCGACGGCGAGATGCGGCGCAACGAGATGATCGAGTACTTCATGCACCGCATCGAGGGCGCGGAGTTCCCCGGACGCGTGAAGGTGTGGGGCCACAACTACTACGACAAGCCGGCGGTGGTCGACGAGATCGCCTACGACGAGGAGTGGCTCGTCTCGGAGTACGAGTTCTCCCGCTCGGTCGCCGATCATCCGGTGAAGGTGCCGATCACCGGGCCCTACACCCTCGCGCGGTTCAGCTTCGACGAGGTGTACGAGGACACCGAGGAGCTGACCTACGAGCTCGCCGACCTCGTGCGCCAGGAGGTCGAGAACCTGGTCGACGCGGGCGCGAACTACGTCCAGATCGACGAGCCGGCGCTCGCACAGGTGCCCGGTGACCACGCCATGGTCGGCGAGAGCCTCGAGGTCATCACCGAGAACGTCCCCGAGGACGTCCGCGTGGGCCTGCACGTCTGCTATGGGGACTACTCGCGGATCTACCCCGAGGTGCTCGAGTTCCCGATCGACGAGTTCGACCTCGAACTCGCCAACGGCGACTTCGGCCAGCTGGACGTGTTCAAGAACCCGGAGTTCACGAAGGACTTCGCGATGGGCGTCGTCGACGCCCACGACGCCGACGTGGAGTCGGTCGCGGAGATCAAGGCCAACATCAGGAAGGGACTGGAAGTCGTCCCCCCCGAGCGGCTGACGGTGAGCCCCGACTGTGGCGTGAAGCTACTGCCCCGCGAGATCGCCTACCGGAAGATGGAGAACATGGCCACGGCCGCCCGCGAGGTCGAGGCGGAACTCGACGCCGGCGAGATCGAGGTCGGGGCGGCGGCGGCCGACGACTGATCGGGGATCCGATCGGCTACACGAGTCATCATCAGTCGTCCCCGACGGGCGTCTCGGGGCGGTACTCGCGGCTGATGGCTTTCCACTTGCCCGTCGCGAACCGGTAGTAGTTGATCGCCGCGGGGACGAACGTCTCGGTGAAGAAGGCGAGATACAGCCCCCACAGACCCAGAGAGGTCGTCGCGCCGAGGTAGGCAAGCGGGATCGATCCGCCGAACATCCCCAGCGCCTGGCTGTAGAACGGCCAGCGGGTGTCGCCGCTGGCGTCGAGCGCGCCGGCGATCGTGCTGTTGACGCCCTGGGCGAGCACTGCGATGCAGGCGGCGTACACCAGCCCCACCGCGATGTCCACGGAGGGATCCGCCGGATCACCCACGAACGCGAGCACGATCGGCCGCGCGAACACAGCGACGATCGCCGCGAAGACGACGTACGTCGCGAGCGAAAAGCGGACGATCTCACGGCCGTATGACTCGGCCGCCCGTTCGTCGTCACCACCGAGTTCCTGGCCGACGAGGCTGCTCGCGGCGAGGCCGAACCCCCAGCCGGGGGTGTTCATCAGGCCCCAGATCCGCCGCGAGATGACGTAGGCCGCGACCACGGTCGATCCGAACAGATCGAGAACCGCGAACATCGGGAAGCGCGCCGCGGTCCACACCGTGTTGCGGCCGATCACCGGCAGGCCGATCTCGACGACGTCACGTATCGTCCCGCGGTCGGCGTACGTCCCCACGGCCGAGACGTCGATCGGGAGCGTGCCGATCAGCGGGAGGCGGCCGCGGGCGATGCCGACGGCGAACGCGGCCGTGATGCCGACGTTCGAGATGACGGTCGCGAGGGCCGCGCCGACGACGCCCATGTCGAGACCGAAGATGAACACCGCGTTGAGAAGGATGTTCGTCGCGCCGCCGCCGGCCCGGAGCACCATCGGCGTGTAGGCGTCGTCGACGCCGATCAGTGCGCGGCTGCCGATCAGGTTCAGCGCCGCGAACGGCACCCCCAGCGCGACCACGCGGAGGTAGTCGGCGCCGTACCCGATCGCGTCCGGATCGCTCGACAGGAGGTCGATGAGTTCGTGCGGAACCGCGAGGTAGACGGCCGCCAGCGGGATCGTCGCGACCACTATGACGAGGACGCTCGACCGGACCGCCTGATCGAGCCGACCGAACGCCTCCGCGCCGTAGCTCTGGGACACCAGCGCGATCGTCCCCGCGGCGATGCCCGCGCCGAGCGAGAAGGTGAGCCCCCAGTAGGGGCCGGCGAACCCGACGCCGGCGATCGCCGCCGGGCCGACGCCGATCCCGACCATCGCGGCGTCGGCGGCGTTCTTGGACATCCGGGCGAGGCCGGTGACGATGCGCGGCCACGCGAGGTCCGTCGTGCGCTGTGCCCGCCGCTCGTCGATGAGGCCGGTGCGCGCCAGCCCGAGGCCGATGTACAGGACGATCAGCCTGACGGGGTTCGGAAAACGGACCACTGGGCTGTTCGTGAGTTCGGGGCCGCCGATAAAGGGACTTGTTCATCGGGGCCGACGGCGGCGCCCGGTAGGTATCGCTTGCCGGGATCAGGCCTGCAGCGTCTCGCCCAGCTCGCCGCGCTCGTCCAGTTCCGCCAGGATGTCGCTGCCGCCGACGAACTCGCCGTCGACGTACGTCTGTGGGATCGTCTCCCAGCCGCTGTGGGCCTCCAGGGCCTCCCGGTAGGCGTCCAGCGCGTCCAGTACGTTCACCGTCTCGACGTCCTCGTGGTGCTGTTTGATCAGGCCGAGCGCCCGGCGGGAGAAGCCACACTGGGGCATCATCTCGGTGCCCTTCATGAACAGGACGACGTCCTCCTCCTCGATCGTCTCGTCGACGCGCTCGCGTACCTCCTCGGTCGAGAGGTCGGGCGACGGATCGAATGCCATAATCGTACGGAGCGTCGCGAGGGTCAAAGACGTTCCGCTCGGGGGCCCGGGACCGGATCGCGGCCCCCGATCCGGACCGGCGGGAGTCCCGACCGCACCACGTTTGGTATACCGGTTCACGGGCAAGCCTGTTGAGCCTGCAGCCCCAAATTCGATCATGAAAAAGAACGAATTACTTCACGTTCACGGACTGCTCTCGGAGGTGGTCGGTTTCTGTAGCGAAGACGAACATCTCGATATCGATCTGGAGGCGTACCACGAGACGGAGACGCGACCGACGTCGATCAGCCACGCCAAGGCCGAACACGAGGACGCCGTCTTTGTGCTGGCCGACGCCACCGTCGCGGCCATCCGCGACGACGTGGGGGCGGAGGTCGACGTGAACGAAGGCGGGGGAGAGGATGGCGGCAAAACGGCGTCGTCGAGCGCTCTCCGATGTTGAGGATTCTCACTGTGTACCGGTGATCACACCCCCGTTGGCGGCGATCACCGGTGAGAGAGGAGAACGGTCATTATCAGTCCCCGGGCGACTCGATCGATCCGGGCTGTACGTCCCGCGCGTCGGCGTCACCGACTGGACCCGGGTATCGCGCCCACAGTGCGAGCAGGCTCGGCAACACGAGGACGCTCCCCGGGAAGGCGTACACGATCATGATCGCGGTGATCGTGCCGAACTGCTGGAGCGAGGGGTGGAGCGCTCACCCGGCGTCCTCATCGTCCTTCTTGAGTTCGGCGAGCGTCTCCAGGGCCTCGAGCGGCGTCGTCGTCGCCAGGTCGACCGCCTCCAGCTCCGCGAGGAGCCCCGGTGGAACGTCGTCGTCGCCGATCTCATCGGAGTCCTCGCTCCCCGTGCCCGACACGCCGGTAGCGTCGGCACCGTCGGCCTCAAGCAGTTCGCGCGACCGCCCGACGACCGCCTCGGGGACGCCGGCCATCCGCGCGACCTCGATTCCGTAGGATGCCGTCGCGGGGCCGGCGGCGACTTCGTGGTCGAAGGTGACCTCCCCGCCCGCCCGCGTCGCGTCGAAGTGGAGGTTGATCGCGTCGGGAAGTGCCGATGCCGTCTCCGTGAGTTCGTGGTGATGTGTGGCGAACAGCGTCAGCGCACCGACCTCGTCGTGGAGGTGCTCCGTGATCGCCCGCGCCAGCGCCAGCCCGTCCGCCGTGCTCGTGCCCCGTCCCACCTCGTCTAGCAGGACCAGCGAGTCGGCCGTGGCGTCCGCGAGGATGTCCGCGAGTTCGGTCATCTCGATCATGAACGTCGAGCGCCCGCCGGCGATGTCGTCGCTGGCGCCCACCCTGGTGAACACGCGGTCGACGACTCCCACCCTCGCGGCGGCGGCGGGCACGAAACTCCCCATCTGGGCGAGAATTTGAATCAGCGCCACCTGGCGCATGTACGTCGATTTGCCCGACATGTTCGGGCCGGTGACGACGGCGAGGCGCGCCTCCTCGCCGAGGCGCGTGTCGTTGGGCACGAACGCGTCCTGGGTGCGCTCGACGACGGGGTGGCGGCCCCCCTCGATGTGGATCCCGCCCGCGCCGATCGCCGGCCGGGCGTAGTCGTGTTTCGCAGCCACCTCCGCGAGCGCGAGCAGGGCGTCGAGTTCTGCCAGGGCTGCCGCGAGCTCCTGGACGCGCTCGGTCTCGCTCGCGACGGTCTCCCGGACCTCACGGAACAGTTCGTACTCCCGGTCCCGGGCGCGGCCCTCCGCGCGGATGATCTCGTCCTCGCGGGCCTTGAGTTCGGGCGTGACGAACCGCTCGGCGTTCTTCAGCGTCTGGCGGCGGGTGTACCCCTCGGGCACCCTGTCGAGTTTGCCCTCCGTCACCTCGATGTAGTAGCCGTGGACGGAGGTGTGGCCCACGCGGAGGTTGTCGATCCCGGTGCGCTCGCGCTCGGCATCCTCCAGTTCCCGGATCCAGGATTTCCCCTCCCGTTCGGTCGCCCGAAGCTCGTCGAGATCCTCGTCGTACCCCTCCGCGATCAGGCCGCCCTCGGTGATCTCGACGGGCGGGTCGGGGACGATCGCGTGCTCGACCCGGTCGCGAACGTCGTCCATGGGGTCGAGCCGGTCGCGCAGGTCCGCGAGTTTCGCGGCCTCGAGGCCCGCGAGGTCCGCCTCGACGTCCGGGACGACCGCGAGCGTCCCGGCGAGCGAGCGCAGGTCTCGGGCGTTCGCCCGCCCACGGGAAACCTTCGAGATCAGCCGCTCGACGTCGTATATTTCCCGGAGGCGCTCGTGCAGGCTCTCCCGCGTTCGCACGTCGCCGGCGAGCGCCTCGACGGCGTCCAGCCGGGCCTCGATCGCCGCCCGGTCGAGCAGGGGACGACGGAGCCAGTCTCTGAGTTCGCGGCCGCCGATCGCGCTCGCCGTCTCGTCGAGGGTGTCGATCAGCGCGGCGTCGGGGGCGCCGTGGACGCTCCGGCGCTCGAACAGCTCGAGGCTCGCGATTGCCACCGCGGAGAGGGTCATGTACTCCCCGGGGTCGTACCGGGTGAGCTGGTTGAGGTACTCCAGCCGGCCGTCCTCACCTCCTCGAGTGTACTCGGCGTAGGCGAGGAGGGCGCCACAGGCCCGCACCTCGGCCCGCGAGGCGAGCATGGCGTCCGGCGGGCCGAAGTAGTCCGCGACGCGTTCGCCAGCCTCCCCCGGATCGAACGCCCACTCCTCGGCGGTCGAGACGGCACAGTCGGTGTCGAAGGGGTCCGCGGTCGCGCCGGGGCCGACGATCGCCTCCGCGGGGTCGAACCGGCCGACCTCGTCCGCGATCGTCCCGACGGCTTCCGCGCCGGTCGCGTAGAACTCCCCGGTCGAGACGTCGAGAAAGGCGACCCCGTACCGGCCCTCCGCGGTCGCGAGGCTCGCGACGTAGGTGTTGTCCACGCCCGAGAGCAGTTCCGCCTCGGTGAGCGTTCCGGGGGTGAGCACCCTGGTCACCGCGCGCTCGGCGACCCCGGCCACCTGCTCGGGGTCCTCGACCTGCTCGGCGATGGCGACCCGGTAGCCCGCATCGAGCAGGCGGTCGACGTACGACTCGGCGGTGTCGACGGGGATGCCGGCGGCGGCGTACTCCCCGGTGGAGTCCTCCCGGGTGATGAGCGTGAGTTCGCAGATCCGGGCGACCGTCTCGGCCGCCTCGCAGAACGTCTTGTAGAAGTCGCCGACGTGAAACAGAACCAGGGAGTCGTCGTAGGCCGCACACACGTCGACGTACTGGGATATCATCGGCGTCAACTCCTCGCTCTCTTCCATCTCCTCGGGCGCCCCCAGTGCCGCGTCCATGCGTGACCCGGTGGACACGAACGGTCAAATGTGCTTCGCTCTCCCGTGTTCGAAGCGTCGAACGGGAGAAACGGATCAGGTGACTCCCCCGGGGGGAGCGCGTGATCCTGACTCGTGTAGCGTGTTACCGCTCGGGCCGCCCGCAGTCGGGCGCTCGATACGGTAATTGCCTACACGAGTCAGTATCAGTATCCGCCGCCACCTCCCTGGTTTCCGTCGTCCTCGTCGTCCTCGTCGTCCGGGTTCCCACAGCCGGCCAGCCCACCTGTCGCGACCGTCACGCACGTTGCGAGAAAGCGTCTTCGACGCAGTTCTCGGGGTTCTTCCCGGGTGACGTCTCCGTTTTCTTCCATTAGTCGAACATCGGTCCGTCGAGAGATAGTTCCACGGGTTGTTGATCGTGAGCGTACGGCTTCCGGATCGGTGATCGTGATTCCCTGATCTTCGGCCGCCCGTCAGGCGTTTCGGTCCGGCGGGACGAGAAAGACGTTCCCGCGTGCGTTCGCGACGACGTCCTCCGAGACGCTCCCGAGCAACAGCCGGCGGAGGCGACTGTGGCCGCGTGATCCAAGCAGGGTCGTCGCCGGCTCGTACGCCGCCTCCGCGGCGAGGATCTCCTCCGCCGGATCGCCCCGCCGGACGTCGGTCCGCGTCTCTATTCCCCACTCCTCGAGCCGCGTGGCCAGCTCCGCGAGCTCCCCGGCGCTCTCGCCGTCCCCCGGGTCGGGGTCCTTCGGAGTCCGGACGTGGACGAGCATCGCCTCCCGCGTCGCGCCGCGGAGATACGAGAACGCCTCGAAGGCGTGCTCCGCGTTCTCCGAGAAGTCGGTGGCGTACAGCATCCGCCGGAAGAGGTGCTGTCGCAGAACCTCGGGGTCCTCCGACTCGCGCTCGATCCGGTTGACCAGGAGCGGCACGACGCTGGTGCGGGCGAGATTGCGTGCCGTCGACCCGATCACGCGGTTCTCCAGCGGGCTCTCCCCCCGCGACCCGACGACCGTCAGGTCGGCACCGACCGCCTCCGCGACCCCGTTGATCCGCCGGTGTGCCGTCCCGCGGACGACGTGTGTGTCGACGCCGAATCCCGCCGCCTCGATGACCGACTCGTACCGCGACAGCGCACGCCTGCGGCGCTTCTCGAAGTCTATTCCCGGCATGCCGCTGTGGACGTTCGCGGGGATCACCGTCACCAGGTGCATCTCCTCGACGCCGATCCGCCCGAGACACGCCAGACAGGTTTCGTTCTCGATCGCCGCCTCGCTGGCCGCCGACAGATCCGTCGCGCAAACCGCTTTCATACGTTCCCTACGGACCGGGGACACAATATTGTTTCGTACACTCAATACTGATTGGCGCCTGCCGGTGGGTCCGCGCCCGCCGGTCAGTCCGCGCCTGCCGGCACCGCGTCGGCGCTCCTCGTCCGGCTCCGCCAGTACCCCTGGGCGTAGGCGCCGACGAACATACCGGCGAGCGCCCAGAGGATGGTGACGTTCCCGACGCCGAGGCTGGCGTAGGCGGCGCCCGGACAGATGCCCGAGAGCCCCCAGCCGACCCCGAAGATCCCGCCGCCGATCAGCACGTTCCGGTCGAAGGACTTCAGCCGGCGCTCGTATCGGTTGCCGGTCAGGGGCGCGGCGTCCCGAACCCTGGGCAGCACCGCGAAGGCGATCCCGGAGACGATCGCCGCGCCGAACATGACGAACGGCAGCCCGAGGTCCACGAACTGGAGGAACTGTAACACGACCTCCGGGCGCGCCATGTGGCTGAACCCGAGTCCGAACCCGAAGACCAGGCCGCCGACGAGGATCAGCGGCTTGAACAGGGGATGTCGGTCCGCCATCAGGGAGTCACCCCCAGCGCCGCGACGACCCCGGCCGTCGCGATGGCGACGGCCAGGAACGTCACCACGCCGACGATCGACGTCTTCGACGCCGAGCCGACGCCACAGACGCCGTGGCCGGACGTACAGCCCTTCCCGATCCGGGTGCCGATCCCGACCAGGATGCCACCCAGGAACAGCCGCCAGGGCTGGACGCCGGTCGACCACAGCGTCACGCCGCCGACGTCGTACAGTTCACCGGTCGTTCCGGACTGGTAGAGCGACGTCGTGATCACCCCGGACTGGACCGTCGCCGCGAACAGCGTCCCGCCGAGAACGATGCCGAGCGTGAACACGACGCGCCAGTCCCGGGAGCCGACGTATCGCTGGAACCGTGACTGGCCCGAGACGTACGACAGCGTCGACTCGAGGAACGTGCTCGCGCCGGCCGGGATCCCCGTCCCGGCGTAGACCACGACCACGCCGAGACCGACGAACAGCCCGCCGACGGCGTAACGACTGATCCCGTTCGGGAACAGTTCGCCGACCGCCTGCAACAGGACTGGATCAGCCACCATCGGCGGCGTCATAATGACCGCTGTAGCTGTTTACCGGTGCTCGCCTCCCCCGGTAGCGGCGAGCACCGGTAAGAGATTACAACGATCATTATCAGTCACCCGCGAGCGATTCCCGGCTCGCGGCGCAGTTGTTCGGCCCGAGCTCGAGCGTGAACGCTTCCTCGTCGTCGACGGCGTTCCGGCCGAGGTTCGTCGCGATGATGTCCTCGTAGTTGGGCGGCCGGGGCGGCATGTCCGAGAGCACCAGATCGACGAACTCGTTTTCGTCCATCCGGAGCGCGTCCATCTCCTCGATCAGGTCGCCGATGGGTGCTGTGTAGGTGCCGTCCGCGGCGGGTTCGGCGGCCCCGCTGTAGTGGGCGCCACCCACGAGCGTGTCGTCGGGCAGCGTCAGCACGCGCTCCTGTAGCGACTCGTACAGCATCCGGGCGGCGTCCGGTGCGCCCTCGTCGCCCTCCTCCAGGTCGGGGCGCGCGACGCTCTCGACGAACAGGCCGTCGCCGGTCGCCAGCAGGCCCCCGTCGACGAGGTACGACGTCATCCCCGTCGTGTGCCCGGGCGTGTGGACCGCCTCGATCGTGGCGTCGCCGACCGCGAAGGCGTCGCCGTCGGCGGCCGTCGTCAGCTCGTCGGCGTACGTGACTCCCCGGTCGACCGCGGCCTCGGGGATGACTCCTCGCACGCCCGCGTCGTCGAGAGCGCGCACACCCGAAACGTGGTCCGCGTGGACGTGCGTGTCGAGCGCGTACTTCAACTCGACGCCCAGTTCCTCGGCGTCGGCCAGGTAGCGCTCCGTGAACGCCCGCAACGGGTCGATGATGGCGGCCTCGCCGCCGTCGTGGACCAGGTAGCCCAGACAGCCCGAGGAGGGGCGCTGGTACTGCAGGAGCGTTCCGGCCCCGTCGTAGCCCGTTAGCTCGACGGACTCGTAGATGCTCGCCCACCCGTTCATCCCGTCCTCGAGGTGGTCGACGTCGTAGCCGCGCTCGGTGAGCCTGCCCGCGACGTACTCGCTGGCGCCGCCCTTCGCACACAGGACGGTGACCTCGCGGTCGTCGGGGATCCGACCGAGCACCTCCTCGTCGATCTCGTCCTCGAGGAACTCGTAGTAGGGGACGTTGATCGACGTGACGCTCTCGCCGTCGATGCGCCACTCCTCGTAGTCCGATTTCATGCGCGTGTCTAGTAACGTGACCTCGTCGCCCGCATCGATACGATTCTTCAGCGTCCCCGGCGCGACCGTCTCGACCGCGACATCCGGAGTCGGGAAGTCTTCGGCGTTCATGTCGTACACGCCAGTCTACCGGGTAGACACGGAAAAGGGTTCGCATAGAATTGCAATTTATACACAATACGAGAACCCGAGATGGCGTCTTGCAAGCGATGGGTGTCCGGTCCGTTAACGGCGATATGTCGCCCCAAAAGGGTTTTCTGGCGGGTTAAATCCGGGCACCTCCGGGAACCAGTATGCTTTTAACCACGGGGTAAATATTGTGTAATAGCTCCAATACAAATCAACGGAGCGGACACACAATGAGCGCGGAATTCGACGTTACACGGACCCTCGACGTGAAAGGCGCATCGTGCCCAATGCCGGTAGTCAAGACGAAGTCGGCGGTCGACGACCTCGAGGTGGGACAGGTCCTCGAGGTGCTCGCGACGGACCCCGGAAGCATGAGCGACATCGACGGCTGGTCGTCGGGCACCAACGGTGTCGAGTTGCTCGGCCAGGATGAGGGCGACGACGTGTACAGACACTACGTGCGCAGGACGGAGTGACGATGAGCACGGACACACCGGAGACACCCGTCGACGACGTCCCCTCGCGTGCGGAACTCGCCGCGCGCGTCGACGAGCTGGAGGACCAGCTGGCCGAGGCGACGGCAGACGACGGCGACGACACGCGGAAGATGGCCATCATCGCGACGAAGGGAACGCTGGACATGGCGTACCCGCCACTCATCCTCGCGAGCACCGCCGCCGCCTTCGACTACGAGGTGACCGTCTTCCACACGTTCTGGGCGCTCGACATTCTCCACGAGGAGCGCTCGGAGGCGCTCAAGATGAGCTCGGTCGGGAACCCCAACATGTCCGTGCCGAACGTCGTCGGGGCGCTCCCCGGCATGGACCGGGTGACGACGTCGATGATGGAGCGCCGGATCGACGACAACGACACGGCGACCATCGAGGAACTCATCGAGACGTCCCTCGACATGGGCGTCGAGTTCCAGGCCTGCCAGATGACGATGGACCTGATGGACTACGACGAGGAGGAGTTCTACGACGGCGTCACCACCGGCGTCGGTGCCGCCACCGCCGTACAGGACATGGCGGAGGCCGACATCCAGCTACTCGTGTAGCGGCCCCGCGCCGCCGGTCGCTCCTGCGGACGCCGC
>CAYSJP010000018.1:0-4669 GCA_964431395.1 uncultured Halobacteriales archaeon | reverse complement strand
GCGCCGCCGGTCGCTCCTGCGGACGCCGCGGTCGTGTGCCGCCGCCGCCATCAAGCACAAGACGGATGGTATTGTAGAAACTACGAACAACCATGGGCACGGAGATCGCGATCATCGACGCCTCGGTCGGCGACACGCCGGCCGAGCGGAACCTCACCCGGGAGATCGACGCGGAGACGACGGTGTTCAAGGCCAGCGAGGGGCGGATCCCGCCTCCGGTGGCGAGCGGGGCCCGACGCTACGACGGCGTCGTCATAAGTGGCTCCCAGACCTCGGTGTACGAGGATCTCGACTGGATCCACGAACTCACCTCGTGGGTCCGTGGCGTCCACCGCGCCGACGTCCCCGTGCTCGGGATCTGCTGGGGCCACCAGTTCCTCGCACAGGCGCTGGGGGGGCGCGTGGTCGACGTGGGTGAACACGAACTGGGCTATCACACCGTGACCCGGGTCGGCGAGGACCCCCTCTTCGCCGGCATCCCCGAGTCGTTCACGGCGTTCGAGTCTCACTCCGACCGGGTCGCGGAGCTTCCCTCGGGGGCGGTCGAACTGGCCCGCAACGACGCGGCCCTCCAGGCGTTCCGGCTGGGATCGACCTACGGCGTCCAGTTCCATCCGGAGTACGATCGCCGGACCGCGGAGTGGGTGGTCGACAACAAGGACCTCCCGGAAGCGCGCCTGCGGGCGGTTCGCGCCGGAATCACCGACGAGGCGGTGGCCGGGGCCCGGGAGGCGGCGCGGGTGTTCGATGACTTCCTCGCGCTCGTGGCCGACCACGGGCGCCGCCCGGAGCGATCACGCCACCGGCACCCCGCCTCCCGGTACGGTAGCGACGTGAAATAGGATCAGTCCGCCGACAGCCCCTCGTAGACGCTGGCGTCCTCGCTCGGGGTTGCGGTCGTCACCGCCGAGACCCCGAGGGTGAGGACCAGCCCGAGACCCATTCCCACGACGGACGGCGAGAACCCGCCGAGTCCGGGTGCGAACGGAAGCACGTACGTCTCCGGGAGGACGCCGGTGATGGCCGCGTAGTAGGGCACGAAGGGGAGCTCGACGACGCTCAGCGTGTAGAACAACTGGCTCCCGACGACGCCGGCGAACATCCCGGACTTGGTCGTGTTCCGCCAGTACAGGGCGACTACGACGGGGAGGGCCAGCTGTGCGAACCCGCCGAAGGCCGTCTCGCCGATGTCGACGAGCGTCCCCGGCCGGAACAGGCTCAGGACGAACGAGACCAGCGCGATGCCGACGACGCCGGCCTGGCCGACCACCGCCTCGCGGCGCTCGGTGACGGTCTCCGCGGCCTGGCGGTAGACGTCGCGGGTCAGGTACGACGACCCCGACAGGAGCATCGAGTCGCTGGAGGACATCATCGCGGCCATCGCGCCGGCGACGACCAGCGCCGCGAACCACGCGGGCGTGTACTCGTTCAGGAGGATCGGGAGGACGTTCTCGCCCCGTTCGGCCACGATCCCGAGCCCCTGGGCCCAGGCGCCGAGCATGAACGCCGGAACGAACAACAGGATCACCAGCACGGGCCAGAGCGCGAACGTCCGCTTCAGGACCGTCTCGGACCGCGCGACGAAAAAGCGCTGGTTGACCTGCGGGAACATGGTCACGCCGAACGCGATCGACACTGCCGTGGAGATCATGTACGCGGGGCTGTAGAGCCCGCCGCCCAGCGAGAGGAACTCGGGGGCGTTCACGGCGAGGCTTTCGGTCGCCGTGCCGGCACCACCGACGGCCGAGAGGATCCAGGCGACGGCGACCCACACCATGCCGAGCATGAACAGGCCCTGGAGGGTGTCCGTCCAGGCGACCCCGCGCATCCCGGAGAGCGTGACGTAGACGATCATGAACAGCGTGATGGCACCGGCACCGGCCCAGTAGGGAACGGCACCGTCGGTGAGCGCCGCGAGCGCGGTCCCGGCGCCCTGCTGTTGCAACATTACGTACGGTACGAGCCAAAAGAGGCTGAGTCCGGCGACCAGCATCTGCAGGCCCCGCGAGCCAAATCTGTCGCCCAGCATCTCCCCGAGCGTGACGTAGCCGTGTTCCCTGCCGACGAGCCACTGTTTGTACCCGATGACGTACCACAGGATCGCAAAGAGGACGCCGTCCATCAGGCCCATCACGAGGATCCACTCGGGGCCCGCGCCGTACGCGAGGTTCGGCCCCCCGAAGAACGTGAACGCCGACAGCAGCGTCGCGAACGTCGTGAAAAGCAGTACGACGGTGCCGAGGGTCCGGCTCGCCAGAAAGTAGTCCTCGGCGGTGCGCTCGGTCAGGCGGTAGGCGACCAGCCCGACGCCGAGCGTGAGCATCATGTACCCGATGACGATCCCGAGCTGGAGGCCGACCTCAGCCATCGACCTCACCCCCCGCCGTCTCGACCCCGACGCCCCATGCCCTCCGCGCGAACACGTGGAAGACCATCGCCGTCAGTCCCAGCCAGCCGACGTGCCACCAGATCCAGGCCGGCAGGCCGGCGACCACGGCGCTTTCCCCCCAGAGGAACCACGGAATTGCGAAAGTGACGAGCACTACGGAGACGGCACCCCAGAACAGTACTTCTACCGTACCCTTCATCGTTATACAATATTTATAACTGGAGCTTTATAGAGCCATTGAAGCTAACAGAAATGTTCTTTGAAGAAATAATATATTCATAACGCCGGGGTCGATCATCGTATACTGTTGGACAGAACGTTTGATAATCTCCGCCGGAGACGGTCCCCGGCGGAATGTATCACTGCTTCCGTCCGACAGTATATTCGAAACGGGCAGGTGGGCCCCTCGACGGAGCGTGTGTGCGCCGGAGAGACGGTTCGTGCCTGCTACGACGCTCTCGAAGATGGCGACCCCATTCCGCCGTTCTTGTAACGGGAACTACGCCCCGATCCGACCCCACTCGCCCCGGAAGTAGGTGAGCGCCGGCGCGTCCCCGCGGAGCGCATCGGCCGCTTCCACCTCGCCGACGTAGATCGTGTGATCGCCCGCCTCGACCGCATCGAAGAGCGAACAGTCCAGGTACGCCAGCGACTCCTCGAACACCGCCGCACCGGTCGTCCCGGTCCGCGTGGACTCGTCGACGAACGGATCGCCGTGCTCGGCCATCCGGGCGAAGTGCTCGCCGAGGTGCTGCTGGTCGTCCGCGAGGATGTTCACGCAGTACCCCTCAGTGTCACCCGCGAGGCGCTCGTGGGTTTCGGTGTCGTGGTCGATGCAGATCAACACGAGCGGCGGGGAAAGCGAGACGCTCGCGAACGCGTTGACAGTGATTCCGTGGTGCGGCTCGGGGAGGGTGACGACCGTTACGCCGGCCGCGAAGTTGCCCATCACCGTCCGCAACTGGTCTCCGTCTACCATGGACGGACCGAAGGGCCCGCCGGGTTTCAAGGGCCCGCTTCCCGGATCGGCACGGCGTCCACCCTCCCGGGATGGCCCGGTCAGGACTGTACGGCCAGTTCGAACACGGCGTCGGCGCCGTCCGCGAGCGCGGCGACGAGGTCGCGGTCGATGTCCACCGCGGCGGCGTCCGCGGCGACCATCACCGTCCGGTCGTCGATGTACTCGCTCGTGCGCACGACCGCGCTCCGGTCGCTCCCGAAGGAGAGATCGGGGTGGCCGCGCCCCTCGACGGTGGCCGCGTGGCCGCCCGCCCGGACCGTAGCCGTCATCCGCGCGTCGGCGTCACGGCAGGCCGCCGCGAACGCCGCATCGAACTCCGCCGGCGCGCGATCCGCCCCGATCGCGAGAATGCAGTCACCTGCCGGCGTGAGGTAGTCGTCGGTCGTCACCTCGAACGTGCTCGCGTGTGCCGCGGAGACGTTCTCGTGGCCGCGGGCGTGTATCCTCTCGCGCACACACGACCGTCGTGCGGGCGGTCGCCTAAGCCCGGCGGTCCGGCAAGGACCGGGACGCCGTGGCGGGAGGCGTCACACGCGGGCAACCCTGGTCGACGAGGGGGCCCGGACGCTCCCCGCGCTTGGTAGTGATTTTCACACCCGGCGGAGCGAAACTATTAAAACCGCGGACCAAGTATCTGATCGCACCGAAACCGCGTTTGGCGGTCGGGAGAGAACAGCGTGCAAAGCACTACGCCACTGGTCGGAGACGCACTATCCCACACCAGTCGTTGCTCTCCTCCCGCAGGACGGGGACAGGCACCAAAGTCTCACACATGGTAGCGCAAGTCAGCGAAACGCTCGAACAGAAGTACGACTTAGAACCGATCGCCGAATCGAACAACGTCTCGGTGAGCGACGACGACCTGGAGAACGGCTCCAAGGGTCAGCTCATCAAGCTCGCCGGAAAGCTCCGGGACCGACGCAACGACCTCAACCAGAAGGCGTCGCGCCGGGCGACGCTGCGGGACGAACTCAACGCGAAGACCCGCGAGAAGGTCGACGAGGCACAGGAGCACCGCGAGAAGCGCGACGAGCTCAACGACGACGTCCAGGAGCACAAGCAAAAGCGCAACGAGCTCAACGCGAAGGCGAACGAGCTGTTCGACGAGGTCGACGACAAAAAGGCGGAACTCGAGCTCGACGACGGCGACAGCGTCGACGAGCTGAAAGAGGAGATCGAGGATCTCGAGTTCAAACAGCAGACGGAGGTGCTCGACCCCGACGACGAGCGCGAACTCATCGAGAAGATCGACGACAAGC
>CAYSJP010000017.1:0-17675 GCA_964431395.1 uncultured Halobacteriales archaeon | reverse complement strand
TGACGTGGTACGTCGCCGAGACGACGTCGAGTGGCATGCGGAATCAGTCGCGGCTCGTGGTCAAAAAACCACCGGGGACGCCAGGACGCCACGGTACACGCCCGACACGAACTCATAATGACTAGTGTAGGCAATTACCGTATCGACCGCCCGACGGCGGGCGGTCGGAGCGGTAAAACGCTACACTAGTCATTATCACTCGTGGTACTTCCGGTGGCTCTCACCCTCGCGGTCCGCGTCGTCGCCGATCTCGATCAGCGGCGCGGTGAACCCGGGCACGGCCACCAGTGCCGCGAACGTGTTCCGGAAGCAGTGACCGTACACCCGCTCCTCGGTCGCCGGGGTCACGACGATCGACCCCGGCTTCACCGGCAGGTGGACCCAGTCCGTCGGGTCCTCGTGTGGCCGCCGGAACAGCCGGATGTGGCGGTCGCTACCCTCGACCGGCGGCAGACCGTACGTCGAGCGGTCAAGAACGATGGCCGTCTCGGTGTGTGGCACCGCCCCATCGCCGGTCGCTACCGGGGCGTGGCAGTGCTGTACCGGGGTCGGCTCGCGGTCGTGGCGCATGTCCAGCGTGTGCTGATTGACGCGGTTCACGCCGCGGGTGTCGTCCGCCTCGGCCGACACCTCCGGCGGGAGTACCTCCCGGCGGAACGCCTGCTCGTATTCGGCACATCCCCCGGCGTCATCAGACATGTTCCGCAGAAATCCAAAGCGCGGGGCCCGGTACGAAGTTGGCGGCACGCGCACCTCGAAGGTGGCGCCGGTCCCGGTCAGTTCGACGGGCGCCTCTTCGGGCTGGAGGACGATCGTATCGCCCGGCCATATCTCCGCCGTGTGGGCCTTCCTGGCGGTCGCAAGCCCCGCGGCCGGCTCGCGATAGGGCGCCTCCGGCGGCGGTCCTCGTACCGGATCGCCGGGCCTGACCGTCGTGCTGGCGTCGTCGGCGTCGACGACCACGTGGTACGTCACCCGGTCCTCGTCGGACTCGAGGACCGTCGGGCCGTCCCACCGCCGGACGGCGAAACCGTACGGTTCGCCGTGGATGTCCGCCAGGGCGTCCGTCAGCCTCTCGGTCGCCGCCTCGTCGTCGACGTGGGCCTTCGGGATGTCTGTTGTCCGTCGTGACATGATTCCGTGGGGAACGCTACGGGCCGGTGGAATATACTGGTTGGGGACGGACCGCCCGGGTCGCGGAGCCCGCGTCTCGACCGGTGCGCGACGAATCCGGTCGCCTCGATCACGAACCCGCGCCGAACGATGAGCACGGGTAATACAGGATGAAACAGTTCGGATGGTAACTAACAACCACTAACTTTTAAGAAGTTCGACTATGTTTCACATCAGTATGGCACCAGGTGACAGTCCCGACGATGCCAGAACGATGAACGAACTCGACGAAGTGCTGCCGGACGGGGTCGACAGACGCCGGTTCCTCCAGGGGGCGGTGGCGACGATAGGGACCGCGATGTTCGCCGGCTGTGGTGGCGACGACGGTGGAGGCGACGGCACTGATACCGACACCGACGCCAACACCGGCACAGCCTTCGACGACGAGGAGGTCGTGTTCACCTCACCGTGGAAGCAGGAGCCCAGTTGGGGCGGCGTCCACACGGCCGACCAGCGCGACTACTGGTCAGACGCGGGCGTCCCCGGCATTGACGGTCAGGAGGGGAACGGGTCCGACACCGAGTCACAGAACGTCGGCGTCGGAAACAAGGAGTTCGGCGTCACCTCCGTGACGACGGCGCTCTCCGTCTGGGATGGCGGCGAGGACGTCGACGCCCTCGACATGAGCCTGCTTGAGGTCGCGAAGGTGAAACCGAACCTCTCGCTGATCTGGCGGACCGACGAGGTCGATGGAAAGAACGACCTCGCGGGAACGTCGGTCTACCTCGCGTCCGGGTTCGCGGCGGCGACCCAGGACATGGTTCCCGAACTCACCGGGGTGGACGCATCCGAAATCGAGTTCACGGAGGGTGGCGAGGAAGCCGGTCCGGCGCTCATCGACAGCAACGACGTGCAGGCAATATGGGGTTCCATCGACCTGCTCCCCGCCTACCGGGAGCAACTGGACCTCGACATCGACGGCGTGTCGCTGAGCAACTCCGACTGGGGTACCTTCTTCGGTTTCGGCCTGTGGGTCAGCAACGAGTGGTACGAGAACAAGGACAACGCGGCGGAGTTCACCGCGCGCGCCATAGAGGGCTACAACGAGGCCCTGAAGTGGATCCTGCTGAACCGCGATGATTACCTCTCCTTCATGCAGGACGAGGTCAACACGAATCTCCAGACCTGGACCGAGGAAGAGTTGAACGGCCAGTTCGACGTCATGGCTGCCCAGATCGTCACGGAGACGAACGCCGATGATGGACTGGGTGCCTACTCCACCGACGACCTGCAAACGCACGTCGACGTCGCCGGATCGGCGTTGCTGGACGATGCCAGCGTCCTGCCGTCGGCCGAAGAGATGGCGCTCACCGAACCGTGGGAGATGTCGGAGAAGGTGACGTTCACCGACGACGAGTTCCAGACTGTCAAGGACGAAGCCGGGGATTTCTGGGACCTGTTCCGCTAGAGGTAGACGACAGCGACGAGGGTCCCCACTCCCGTGGACGAGTATCCCGCTCACACCCTGGATGGAGAGCAAATCACCTCGGCGATAGCCGGGAAGAGCGGCCCCGCCATCGAGTCACGGCCGGCTTCCCGTCCGTCGGGTCCCGCGGCGGTCACCGTGACGTGTGGAACCAAGACAAGGTTTATCAGCGCAAGAAAGTACCCATGAACAATGAGTGAAGAACTGACCGAACGAAAATCCGGATCGGACGAGACGAAGATCTCGTTCTCGGGTGTCGACAAGCTTTACGGCGCGGAGGAACCCGGCGAGACGGTGACGGCCCTCCAGGACATCGATCTCGAGATCAGCGACGGCGAGTTCGTGTCGGTCGTGGGCCCCTCCGGATGTGGCAAGACGACGTTGTTACACCTGGCGGCGGGGATCCTGGAGCCGACCAGCGGGAAGATAGAGGTCGACGGGGTCGACGTCGAGAGCGAGGAGCACCAGCGAAGCGAAGTAGGGCTGGTCTTCCAGCACCCGGTCGCGCTCCAGTGGCGTACCGTCAAATCCAACGTCATGCTCCCCATCCAGATCCTCAGCAACAACGGGGAGATCGACGAACCCATGGACCACTACCGGGAGAGGGCTGACGACCTGATCGAACTCGTCGGATTGGAGGGGTTCGAGAACTCCTACCCCAACGAACTCTCCGGCGGTATGCAACAGCGTGTCACGCTCACCCAGGCACTGATCTACGACCCGACGGTCCTACTGATGGACGAACCGTTCGGCTCCCTGGACGCGATGACGAAGGACGAACTCAATCTCGAGTTGCTGCGGATCTGGAGGGAGACGGAGAAAACGGTCCTGTTCATCACCCACGACCTGGACGAAGCCGTCTTTCTCTCGGATCGCGTCATCGTGCTCTCGCCGCGACCGGGCGAGATCGTCGACGCGGTCGAGATCGACCTGCCACGGCCGAGAACCGAGGACACGAGGGGCTCGCGGCGGTTCGTCGAGCTGTCGACCGAACTACACCAGCACTTCAAGCGTCAAAAATGATCGCTACCGGAGTAAAGCGACGGGGCGGAACGGTGTCGAAAAGCCACCGGTACGGTACCTGGAAGGGGCGGCGGACACGCCGCTGGCTTGAACACGGGGGTGGTCCCGAATGAGTCAGGCGTACAGTATCGGACGGGGACGGTGGACGCGCCTCGGACTTTCGGCGGCCGGGATCGTCCTGTTCATACTGCTATGGCAAGCGGTCGGAGAGGTGCTGAGCCTCAATCTCCAGTACTTCCCGTCGCCGGTGTCGACGTTCGAGGAGATGCAGCGGATCTGGGAACCGGTGCTATCGGTCATACCGAACACGCTGAGTGCGGCGGGCGTCGGCTACCTGATCGCGCTGGTGCTGTCCATCATCATCGCGGTGCCGCTGGTGGCCAACGACCGGGTGCGAAACGCCATTATGCCGTTCATCGTCGGGATCAACACGGTTCCGAGAGTCGCGATGACTCCCCTGGTCATCTACTGGGTCGGCTTCATGGGGGGGGTTCCGAAATCGACCGCGAACTACGTCCTCGCTCTCTGGGTGGCGTTCTTCCCGATGCTGATCGCCGCCATCGACGGGTTCCGGTCCATCGACGAGTCGACGGAGAACATGCTCGATCTGTACGGCGCGACGATCTTCCAGGAGTTCCGGTACGTCCGGTTCCAGAGCGGCCTCCCGTTCATCTTCGACGGCATGAAGATCGGGTTCATACTCGCGGTGATCGGCGCCGTCGTCGGCGAGTTCGTCAGTGGCACCGCGGGTATCGGTTCCATGGCGTACTCGGCGATCGGCCGGATCGCGGTCGCTCGCGCGATCGTCGTCGTCCTCCTGCTGGGGATCATCAGTACCGGCGTCGTACTGCTGATCTACCTGATCGAGAGTCGGCTAATCCACTGGCGGGAATCATCGATCCTGGGGGAGTGACGTATGGCAACGAGACGTCAACAGATTCCACGGATCACGCGGATCTGGGTGGAAGACAGAATCCCGACGGTGATCGCTCTGATCGGTGCGCTGGTCCTATGGCAGGGGATCGCGATGTTCTTCGACAGCAACCGGATCTTTCCGTATCCGGAACACACCTACAGTTCCCTGGCGTCAAAGAGCGACACCGTGTTCGTCAGGATCGTCGAGTCGTTCACGTCCATCCTGACTGCCTTCGTTATGGCGGTGATCTTCGGCGTGGTCCTGGGCCTGATACTCGCGGAAATATACACGATCAGGCAGATGGCGATGCCGATCGTCATCTTCGCGTACGCGGTACCCCACCCGGTCCTGGCACCGGTGTTCATCATCTGGTTCATCGTCTTCGACGTTAGTCAGGTCCTGGTCACCTTCACGGGCCCGTCGGCGTACATCCTGTCGGGCGTGGACGCGGAGATGGCCCAGCAGTCCATCGCGATAAACGGGGTATCGACGTTCGGGGCCTGGGTCGCGTTCTTCCCGGTGTTCCTCGGGACGATCACCGGGATGAACGCCCTCGAGGAGCGCTACGAACACCTCGGCGCCTTGCTCGGTGCCACCCGGTGGCAGATGGTCCGATACTTCCGGTTCTGGCGGGCGCTGCCCAACATCGCGAGCAGCGTCAAGTCCTCGGTCCAGTTGTCGATCGTGGGCGTCGTCGTCGCCGAGTTCATCGCCTCCTCCCAGGGCATCGGCTACCAGATCGTGCTCGCGTGGAAGAACGCTCAACTTGGCTATATGTTTGGCGTCCTGATGCTCATCATGATCGGCTCGTACATCTTCTTCCAGTCCACCGTGTGGCTGCTGGAAAAACTGACTCCGCCCGAAGCTATCTGACCGGGGCGTCTATCGACGAGCCATCGTCGGCGTTCTCGCCAAACACGGCCGAGCTACACTCCGAAGAGTTCCCGGACGGTCCCGGACATGATCGCCTCCAGATCGCCCTCGTCGGAAACCACGCTCTCGACGTCCGAGATCGTCGTGTCGGTCGAGGCCTCGTGGAACGGGTAGTCCGTGCCGAACACGAACTGCCCGGCGCCGACGGTCTCTATGGCCGCCTCCAGAGCGGGGGGATGAAACGAGATGACGTCGTAGTAGAACCGCTGCAGGTACGACAGTACGGGCTCGGCCGGGGCGTCGCCGGCTTCCCTCGTCGTCTCCCGGGCCCTGCCGATCCGTCCCGCGAGGTGGAGCAACGCCCCGCCCATGTGCGAGAGGACGACGTCGAAGTCGTGGCGATCGAAAAACCCGTCGTAGATCAGTCGCGTCACCTGGAGCGTCGTCTCCGTCGGAAAGATCACGAGCGGGTTGAGAAACGACTCGTCCTCGTCGAGCGTGTCGCTGAGACGGTTGCCGTGTGGGTGCAGGAACACCGTCAGTCCCAGATCGTCGATCCGATCGAACGTCCCCTCGAGTTCCGGGATCGAGAGCTTCGTTCCGTTGATCGAGGTGGGCAGGGCGATCCCGCGGAGGTCGAGGTCGTTCGCGATCCGGTCGACCTCGGCCTCGGCCTCCCCGGGCTCCCGCAGCGGGAGCATCCCGAGCCCGGCGAAGCGGTCCGGATACTGTGACTGGACCTCGGCGTACCCGTCGTTGATCGCCCGGACCAGCTCCGTCGATTGCTCGGCCGTGAACGCCTCGTGCAGCGGGTTCGGCGTCGACACCGACACGAGGGTCGTCTCGACGTCGTACTCGTCCATCCACTCGAGCCTGGCGTCCACGTCGGTGAACCCCTCCGTCAGCGGGATCCTGTTTCCCCCGGCGACGCCGGACGTTCCGGATCGCTCGTGGACCACGTACAGCTGGCCGTCGTCCTCCTCGATCCCGACCGGCGTGTCCCACTCGAGCAGGAGGTCGATGTAGGGCTCCGGCAGGAAGTGGTTGTGGACGTCGTGTCTCATGGCTAGCGTGATACGTCACCACCTGACAAATGCGTGGCGATCCTCGTTCGGTACCGAGCGACGCCGTCGAAGGGCCCGGGAACCGAGCGACGCCGTCGAAGGGCCCGGGAACCGAGCGATGCGATCGGGCAGCCGGAAACGGATCAGACCGAGATTTCGGGAATCTCGACCCGCCGACCCTCCTGCCAGGACCGATGGCTGAGCTCCGACAGCTGGACCCCCTTCGCCCCTTCGACGAAGTTCCAGGGGAAGGGTTCGTCGGCGACGACGTGCCGGATGAACCCCTCCCACTCCTGTTTGAACGCGTTGTCGAACTCCCGGTTGCTGGGCACCTCCGTCCAGTCGTCGTGGTAGTCGTGTTCGGTCGGCGTGTCCGGGTCCCACACCGGCTTGGGCGTGTTCGAGTGGTGTTGGGTCTTGCACTCCCGTAGGCCGGCGACCGCGCTCCCGTCGGTGCCGTCGACCTGGACCCGGACCAGATCGTCGCGCTTGACCCTGACGGCCCAGGAGGAGTTGATCTGGGCGACGGTGTCGCCCTCGAGTTCCATGATCGCGTAGGCCGCGTCGTCGGCCGTCGCCTCGTAGGGCTCGCCGTCCTCGTCGATCCGTTCGGGGATGTGGGTCTTGCCGAGACACATCACCGACTCGACGCGCCCGAAGAGGTTCTCGAGGACGTAACTCCAGTGGGCGAACATGTCGTCGATGATGCCGCCGCCGTCCTCCTTGCGGTAGTTCCAGGAGGGCCGCTGTGCCGGCTGGCCGTGACCGGTGAACACCCAGTACCCGAACTCGATGTCCACCGAGAGGATCTCGCCAAAGAAGTCCTGCTCGATGAGCCTGTCGAGCTTCAGAAAGCCCGGGAGCCAGAGTTTGTCCTGGACGATCCCGTGCTTGATCCCGGCCCCCTCGGCGGTCCTGGCCACCTCCTTGGCCGTCTCCAGGTCAGTCGCCAGCGGTTTCTCGCAGTACACGTCCTTGCCCGCATCGATGGCTTTCTCGACCGCGGCGGCCCGCCGGGACGTGATCTGGGAGTCGAAGTAGATCTCCTCGTCGCCGTCGAGACACTCCTCCAGGTCGGGATCGACGGCGATGCGGTCGATGCCGTGTTCGTCCGCGAGGCGCTGTAACTTCCGCTCGTTTCTGCCGACCAGCACCGGCTCCGGCATGACACGTTCGCCGTCGGGCAGCTCCACGCCTCCCTCCTCGCGGATCGCCTTGATCGAGCGAATGAGGTGCTGGTTGGTGCCCATGCGTCCGGTCACGCCGTTCATGATGATGCCGACCTCTCGCATACGTAGGGGCCGTTCGACCCCCACCTACTAATGTGTGCCCCACCGGACACGCGTTCTTGGCCGTCGGAAATCCTCCGACCGGGCGACGGAACGCTTCCGACCGTGCGGAACCGTCGTCCCGGAGCCTAATGTTTAATCCGCCCCCACGAGAACACCGATCCATGTCCGTCAACGTCGGATACATCGGCGTCGAGCACCACCACCGAGACCCCTACTTCGCCGTCGCGAGCGGACTCGATGTCGACATCACGGCCGTCTGCGAGCCCGGGGAGGAGATCGCCGTCACGGACATCACGACCATGGACGACCGCCCCGACGAGATCACCACCGAGGGACAGGAGGTGCCGGAACTCGTCCGGGGGGCAACGGCCTACACCGACCCCCACGACCTGCTGCAGGAGGCGGACGTCGACGTCGCCTGGATCACCTACCGGAGCGACGAGACGCCGGCGATCGTCGACACCGCCGTCGCGGAGGGGGTGCACGTCGTCAGCGAGAAGCCGATCGCACGGACCGCGGCCGACCTGGAGCCGATCGCGCAGAAGGCCAACGACGCCGGCGTGACCGTCGCCCCCACCCTGTACTACCGGACCAACCCCGTCGCGATGGACCTCCGGGACCGCGTCGCGGAGGGCTTTTTCGGCGACGTGTGGACCGTCGAGGGCCGGTTCAACGCCAGCCAGCTCTCCTTTCGGGACACCTCACACTACATCTACGACCGGGAGACGAGTCGCGGGGGCGCGCTCCAGTGGGTCGGCCCCCACTGGGTGGACGTCATGCCCTGGATCCTCGACGACCCGATCGCCCGGGTCAACGCCTCCTTCCACGACGCCGACTCCTGTGACGTCGACGCCGGGGCCGTCCTGCAGTTCGAGACCGAGGGCGGGACGCTCGGCACGTTCCACACCGGCTACTACCTGAGCGACCGGAGCAAGGACACCCACTTCGGTATGTACGGAACCGAGGCACAGGCGCTGACGCCGCTGCACCACGACTCCCTGCAACACGAGCCGACGATCCCCCTCGAACTCACTGCCGAGGACGACGACTGGTCGGCGGCACCCCGCCGGACCCTCGAGTACGAGTTCACCTACGACCGGTTCCCCGCCTGGGGTGATTTCATCTACGACTACTTCGAGGCGTTCTTCGCGGGCGTCGAGACCGGCGACGTGCCCGCGACGGTCGACGACGCCGTCCAGTTGCTCCGCGTGCTCGACGCGGCCTACGAGTCCGCCGAGCGCGAGGAGTGGGCGACCGTCGGTTCGGGATCGTAGCCGGCACGTTCGGGGTCCGGGCGTCCCGTCGGCGAATCTTAAGTGGCTGGACGTGACTGGTTCGACCATGGTAAAGACGACACGGGAGACCGACGTCGTCGTCGTCGGCGCCGGGATGGCCGGCCTCGTGGCGGCCGTCGAGGCGCAGGAACACGCGAGCGACGTCGTCGTCCTCGAGAAGGGGCCTCGCGCGGGGGGCTCGATGTACCTCTCCGCCGGGATCGTCTACACGTACGACTCCTACGAGCGGGTCCGTGAGGCGGTCCCCCACGGCGACCCCCGGTTGCAGAAACTCGTCGTCGACCGGAAGGACGACGACATCCGGTGGCTCGGGAATCTCGGGGTGGACCTCCGGGAGCCGGAGGGCGACATCGTCTTCGGGAGCGGCAAGCAACTCGACCCGGAAGCGTTCACCGGGCGGATGGTCGACACCGTAGAGGGCGGCGGCGGGGAGATCCTGTTCGAGACGCCCATGCGCTCACTGCGCGTCGACGACGGGGCGGTGGTCGGCGTCGAGGCCGACGCCGGGGACGGGGAGACGGTGTCGATCGCGGCCGACGGCGTCGTCCTCGCGACCGGCGGGTTCCAGGGCGACGAGACGCTCGTCGAGCAGTTCGTCACCGACCGACCCGAGCGCATGTGGCTGCGTGCGAACCCCTGGAGTACGGGGGACGCGCTCCACGCGGCGACGGACGCCGGCGCCAAGACCGCCGGCGGAATGGGCACCTTCTACGGGCACAACCTCCCCGCACCGCCCGCCGAGATCCCGCCCTCGAAACTGCTCGACGCCAAGCAGGCCTACGGCGTCAAGGCCGTCGCGCTCGACGAGCGCGGGCAGCGGTACGCCGACGAGTCCGCCTCCCCCTACGAGGTCGTCCTGACCCAGGAGACCGCGAAACGGACGGACGGCCGGGCGTACTACGTCGTCGACGACGACCTGTACGGCTCGCAGTTCGCCTCGCGGGAGGTGAGCGAGTCCATCGCGGCCGCCGCCGAGCTGGGCGGCCGGGTGGCGACCGCCGAGTCGCTTTCCGACCTGGAGTCGGCGCTGTTCGAGTGGGGCGTCGACGGCGCGCGGGCTGTCAGCACCGTCCGGGAGTTCAACGCGGCGGTGCGCGAGGGGGAGGGCCGGCGGCTCGATCCGCCGCGGCGGACCCACCAGACGCCGATCGACGAGCCGCCGTTCCGCGTCGTCGAGGTCCAGCCCGGGATCACGTTCACCATGGGCGGGATCGACGTGACCGAGGAAATGGCCGTCCGCCGGCGCGCGGGGACGGAATCGACGCTCCCGCACGTGTCGGCGGACGGATCGGAGATCGCCGAGCGGCCGATCCCGGGCCTGTTCGCCGCGGGCATGGACGTCGGAAACGTCATGCGGCGACGGTACATGGGCGGGCTCGCCGTCGCGCTCGTCACGGGACGCACCGCGGGACGAAACGCGGCGATGGCGTCCAGGTAGCGGACGACAGCGGACAGTTATGTGAGTCGACGGAACTACCGATGGAGTTTGCCAGCGCCACGTCCCGGCGAATATCTATCTCAATGATGATCGGTGGGGCTGTTCACCGCCCGGCGCCGAAACCCCGCCCCGAGCGCGTGAGGATGACTCACGTGGCGCGTCCATCCCGTGCGTTTCAAGTACCACTCGGTAATACATCCAGGAGATGAGACGGCGTGACTTCATTACGCGAGTCGGTGCGGGGATAACGGGTGTCGCACTGGCCGGGTGTACCGGCGACGGCGACGGAACTGCGGACACGGACACGGACGACGGTACTGAGACGGAGACCGCTGGACCGGGAACCGAGGAACCCCTGTCGGGTAATCTGAACGTGGCGACGTACAGCTCCTTCACCGGCGAGGGGACGGCCGGCAACTGGCTGAAGTCGAACTTCGAAGAGGAACACCCCGGCGTGACCGTGGAGTTCTCGACGCCGGAGAACGGCGTCAACGAGTTCATCCAGCGCGCCTCCCAGGGCGCACCGATCGACGCCGACATGTACGTCGGCATCAACACGGGCGAACTCGTGCGCGCCGACGAGCAACTCGACGCGGACCTGTTCGCCGAGGCCGGCGACGTCGAGGGGGCCGGCGACGTGAAGGACTCCCTGGAGATCGACCCCGACGGGCGTGCGATCCCCTACGACACCGGCTACATCAGCCTGGTGTACGACGAGGACGAGGTCGACTCCCCGGACACTTTCGACGACCTGCTGGAGCCCGAGTACGAGGACGCGCTGCTCGCACAGAACGCCCAGCAGTCCGACCCCGGCCGGGCGTTCCTGCTGTGGACCATCCACGAGAAGGGCCCCGACGGCTACCTCGAGTACTGGTCGGATCTGGTCGACAACGGCGTGCGGATCCTGAGCGACTGGGAACCGGCCTACAACGCGTACACGGCCGAGGAGCGCCCGATGGTGGTGTCGTACTCCACGGACCAGGTGTTCTACAACGGCGAGGGCGTGGACATGTCACGCCACCAGGTCGGGTTCATCAACGACCAGGGCTACGCGAATCCGGAGGCGATGGCCACCTTCGCCGACGCCGACGATCCGGATCTGGCCACGGCGTTCATGGAGTTCGTGCTCACCGAGGAGGCACAGGCGGAGATCGCCGTGCGGAACGTCCAGTTCCCGGCCGTCGAGGGTGTCGAACCTGGCGGTGACTTCGGCGAGTTCGCGCTCGAACCGCCGGAACCGGTCACCTTCGGCTACGACGAACTCGCGGGCAACGTCTCGACCTGGATCGAGGACTGGGCCCGGGAAGTCGTCGGCAACTGACGATGGACCCCGACCGGGTGGCGCTGCCGGCGGCCGTCGTCGCCACCGTGGCGACGCTCGTCGTCGTCTTCTACTACCCGGTCGGCTCCGTGCTCGCGGCGGCGGTGTTTCGCGACGGCGCGCTCACGCTTTCGCCGCTGGCTGACGTGCTGGGTGACCCCTTCTACACCGGCGCCGCACACCACCTCGTGACCTATCCGCTGGGCGTGCCCCGGGGCATCGTCGAGTGGCTCGAGTCCGGGATGCCGTCGGTCGAGACCGGGCTCATCGGCTTCACCGCCTGGCAGGCCGCGCTGTCGACGGTCGCCAGCGTCGCCCTCGGCCTTCCGGGGGCCTACTTGCTCGCACGCTGGGAGTTTCCCGGCCGCCGGACGATCCGATCGCTGACGCTGCTTCCCTTCGTCCTCCCCTCGATCATGGTCGCCGTGGGCTTTCTCGCGATGTTCGGGAGCCAGGGGATTCTCAACGACCTGCTCGGCGCCGCCGGTCTCGGCCCGGTCGAACTCGTGTTCACGCTGGAGCTCGTCGTTCTCGCCCACGCCTTCTACAACGCACCCCTGGTGACGCGGCTCGTGACGACGGCCTGGGAGTCGGTCGACCGCCGCCGCGTCGAAACCGCGCGGACGATGGGCGCCTCGCGGTTCCGCGCGTTTTTCGACGTCGTGGTCCCGCAACTGCTTCCCGCGCTCCTGACCGCCGCGCTCCTGACGTTCGTGTTCACGTTCATGACGTTCCCGATCGTGCTGGCGCTCGGTGGCTTCCAGCTGGTCACCCTGGAGGTGTGGCTGTACGGCCGCGTGCAGGACCTCGCGCTGGGCGAGGCGGCGACGCTCGGCGCCATCGAGACGACGCTCTCGCTCGTGCTCACGTACGTCTACCTGCGGTACGAGGCGGTGCAGATCCGCGCCGGGGCGAGCGGTCGCGGGCTACCCCGAACGCGGCTGCTGGCCCGGGGACGGACGCTCCTCGACCCGCGTCGACTCGCGTTACTCGGGTACGCCGTCGTCGCCCTCGTCGTCTTCGTGGGCCCGCTCGCGAGCCTCCTGCTGGAGAGCGTCACCGGTCCCGACGGGGGGTTCACACTCCAGTATTACGCGTTCCTGCTCGAACGACAGGAGGGCGCGGCCGTCGGAACGACCCGGCCGCTCACGGCCATCCGCAACTCCCTGACCTTCGGCGCGGGAACGCTGGCGCTCGCCATCCCGATGGGCGTTGCCGTCTCCGTCGTCGCCACCCGCGGCGGCCGCGGATCGCGGCTCGCGGAGGCGTTGCTGACAGCGCCGCTTGCGGTCAGCGGTATCGTCGTCGGCCTGGGGATCCTGCGGACCCTCGTGTTCGGGACGGTCGTGTTCGGCCACCGGATCACGATCACCGGCCCGGTGGCCATCGTCGCCGCACACGCCGTCGCCGCCTACCCCTTCGTGACGCGGCTGGTGACCCCGGCGCTCGGTGGCATCGACGACCGCATGACCGACGCCGCGCGCTCGCTGGGGGCCACGCGTCTGCGAACGTTGCTCGACGTCGAACTCCCCCTGGTGGCGGGTGCACTGGTCGCCGGCGCGGCCTTCGCCTTTGCCATCAGCGTCGGCGAGTTCGACTCCACCGTGTTGCTCGCCGAGGGGGTCGACAGCTACACCATGCCCGTCGCCTTGGAGCGTTACAGGGGGAACCGCTCGATCGGGCCGTCGCTCGGTCCGGCGATGGCCATGGGAACCGTCCTGCTCGCGGTGACGACCGTCAGTTTCGTGCTCATCGACCGCTTCGGAGGGCGGTGGGAACGATGACGGACGGCCTCACGATCGGCGGCTGCTCGCTGTCTTTCGGCGCCGTGGACGCGCTCGAGGACGTCTCAATCGACGTGGGCCACGGGGAGTTTTTCACGCTCGTCGGTCCCTCCGGATGTGGCAAGACCTCGACGCTCCGGGTCGTCGCTGGCCTGGAGTCGCCCGACACCGGAACCGTGAGCATCGGCGGCACCGACGTCACCGACGACCCGCCGGACGAACGCGACGTCGGGATCGTGTTCCAGAACTACGCGCTGTTTCCCCACATGAGCGTCCGGGAGAACGTCGCCTACGGACTGCGATTCCGGGACCCGCCCGGCGACGTGTCCACCGACGAGCGCGTCACCGGGATGCTCGATCTGGTGGACATGACCGACTTTGGCGACCGCGATCCGGAGGCGCTGTCGGGCGGCCAACAGCAGCGCATCGCCCTCGCTCGCGCGCTCGCACCGGGCCCGGACGTGCTACTGCTCGACGAACCGCTCTCCGCGCTGGACGCCGACCTCCGGAAGCGCCTGCGCGTGCGGATCCGCGCGATCCAGCAGGACCTCTCCATCACGACGCTGTACGTCACCCACGACCAGTCCGAGGCGCTGGCCATCAGCGACCGCGTCGCGGTGATGCGCGACGGTCGCGTCGAACAGGTCGCGACGCCCGAGGAGGTGTACCGCCGGCCGGCGACCCGCTTCGTCGCCGGGTTCGTCGGCGACAACAACCTCTTCGAGGGGACGGTCGACGGTGACCGGGTACTGGTCGACGGCACCGACGCGACGCTCCCATTGCCGCCCGATGCCGCCCCGGCCAACGGGACGAGCGTCACCGTCGGCGTCCGTCCGGAAGCGATCGATGCCGGCGGAAAGCGCGGGCGGTCCACCGATGGCGACGCCGTGACGTTGGCCGCCGAGGTGCGAACGGCGGAGTTTCTCGGTGACGCCTACCGCCTGCACTGTGAATGGCAGGGTCGCGAGGTGCTGGTCAAGACCGGCGCGACCGACCCCCCCGGCGGGACCGTGGGCATCACCATCTCCCCCACTGACGTGCGGGTGCTGTAGGGGCCGTACAGTCACACACACCGTAGTGACTTACGCGTTCGTCGAAGGTAATCTTCGTTTACCAATTTGAAGAGAGCGGATACGTTCTATAATCAATCATTATTTATTATGGAGTGGCTCGACCGTGCCGGTGAGTTCGCTGCCTGCCACGCTGGGTGTGGGTAACGCGAGACTCGAATCAGAACGGAAACCATGGCAAACACGAAAAAACTCGCGCTGTCGCGACGGCAGATTCTCGCCGGTCTCGGAGCCGTCGGCGTTGGGGGCGCCGCCGCCGGTGTTGGGACGACCGCGTTGTTCTCCGACGAGGAGTCCTTCGACGGCAACGGTATCACCGCTGGCGAGCTCGACCTCACGCTCAGATACGAGACGACCTATAACAGCGGCGACAGTGGGGCGACCAACCAAGTCGCATCGACGGGCACCGTCAACGGCGACCCGGCGATCCTGTTCGACCTCAACGACGTGAAACCTGGTGATTCTGGCGCCGCCCGCATTTGCTTCAGCATCGTCGACAATCCCGCCTGGATCTGGCTCCAGACCGGGGTCGCGACCGACGCTGAAAACGGCGTTAACGAACCCGAAGCCGACGCTGCTGGTGAAAACGATCCCCGGGGATCGAACTCCGGAACGAGCCAGAGCGGCGAACTCGCGGAGGCACTCAACTCCACGTGGTGGTACGAGTCGGACGGTGACCTAAAACGAGACGCCGGCGAGCCCACTATCACCGGGGATCTGTTTGATGACGATTTCAACGCTGGTGTCCAGCTTGACGGCGATCCGAATACGAGCGGCGCTGACGCGTTCAGCGGCTCGGGCACTGCGAGTTATGACCACTGTATCGCGTTCAGCTGGGAACTCCCGGCGAGCGTCGGCAACGAGGTCCAGTCCGACTCGGTCACGTTTCCGGTGCGGCTGTTTGCCGAACAGGAGCGTAACAACCCCAGCCCCGACAACCCCGTCGCAAACATTCAGATATGATCGGACCACCACAGCCCGACAGCGGAGGGCGGGAGCCTGCCCATGAGTGAATTCGGCCCGTTACGACTCGAACCCAGCGCGCTCGTCATCGAGGAGGTGACGTTCCGTGGCGAAACGGGGAGCGTGGATCTGAGACCCCCGGTTTCAGTCGCCCTGAAGGAAGCGATACGGGGAGAGCCTATGGTGGAATCGCCGCCACAGGACCCGGCATCGACTACCGGGTCCGGAATCCTGCTTGGATTGCATGCCGTTGACCCGCCGCTCGGAAGCGGAGACCCGGCTGCGCGAGATTCGCTGATCGGGATCAGTCCCCCGGTGCCGACACCGCGGACCATCCAGAACCTACCGATTCTGATCTGGTATCAAAACCCGTTCCCGGTCGATAGGACGACCGACGGACCGGCCCCGGCATGGACCTCCATCCGCCCGTATCCGGATGGATCTCTACCGTCTGACCCCGGCGATGACGAATTCGTTAGTGTGCTACCGGAGGCATCCTCACTCAGTATCGCCGTCACCATCTGGCATGGACCCCCTGCAATCCGAGGGGGAAAGGCAGGGCCAATAACTGACAATACCGACACCCCGATCCGTGAATTCGGGGCGATCAGATCTGACGAGGACTCGGACGGGTCTACGAACTCAGGTAAGCCGACGACGCTACTCAGTAACTTCACCCAGAACATATACATCCCTCCGCTGGAGTTTCTTCCATCAGACATCTTTAACCAACCAGTTGTAACAAATTACCCACAGGGGCAGACGGTCGTGTACAAAACCCCCGGGCACGAACTCCGGTACGGGACGATCGGTCAAGCCTCTCAGGGATCCGGGCACGCGGTTGTCAACGAGCAATCCATAACCACAATCACAAACCCGCAAGGCCGAGTGGTGCTATCGCCAAACGCGAAAGAGGTGGCGTACATCGAGGCAGGATCGCCAGGGGCTGATGACGAGGTCGTCATTCGATCGTTGAGCGGCGGGTCCGTGAGTAGGTACTCCCAGACACAGCTCCAAAATTGGAGTTCGCTTCCTTCAAACTCGATTTCCAACGGAATCCTCCAGTCGCTGGAGTGGTGTCCAACCAGCGGATCGGACAAACTACTGTTGAATATTTCGGGGGGGAGTGAGCTATCCGGGAACATTCTGCTGAGGTTTGATCGAAACGCACAGACGACGACATTCTATTCGGGGGCCACGCCGTATCGACTTAGTCAACTGGCCGTTTCACCGTCGTGTCAGAAGATCGTCTACTGGACGGCTGCGGTTCAAGACCCGGTATCATCCCCAGAGCTCGAGGTGGTAAAAAATACTTCTAATGCCCCGACGACACAGACGATCTCGAACGCAAGAAGTCCGGGATGGGGCAACCAGGGAATCGGCTTTGCCCGGAACGACGATATCTGGCTGCAGGGACCGACACAGCTTACATCAACCACGGACGAGGACTACCACCCGGTGTTTTTCGAGCACCCCATTTCGCTTGGCTTGCAAACCGGGGAGTCGCTTGCGTTCGTGCGCAACAAGGGAACGACGAGTAACCCCAACCGCAGGCTGTATCTGATCGAACGGATCGACAAAACGGGTCCCTACACGTCCGCGGAGTTGGCGACGGACAAAAATGCCACCACCTTCGACATTGGATAGGTCACATACCGTACGCGTTGGTGACCAGTACCGTGTGAATCGCCGGGTTTGGATGACACCCCAACAGGAACAACTACCACGTGACAGAACGGTGGTCACGGGCACGAAGTCTCGTACCGGCGAGTCGTCAACCGGCAACTGTCCCACATCGACGGTGCGGTGTCGTGGGAAGCCTCGGCGCTCCCCGCGAGGGGACGGTCACGCACACGCGGTCGGATACCCCCATCACAGCGGTTCCGGCCAGGAGTGCCGCTCGGTAGGGTAGACAACACGCTATCGTCGCAATATTTAATTGGGTCCATCTACAAAATATACACGTATCGGACCCGCTCGCATCGAGCGGTCTGAACCGTCGCGGGGGCCCCCGCGAGTAATCAAATCTTCGAGCGG
>CAYSJP010000016.1:0-18227 GCA_964431395.1 uncultured Halobacteriales archaeon | reverse complement strand
ACGGCCCGACCGGCTGATAATGACTAGTGTAGCCGATTACCGCTCCGACCGCCCGCCGTCGGGCGGTCGATACGGTAATTGCCTACACTAGTCATTATGAGGGGAGGTCCTCGGGGGGAATTACTCGTAGCGCAAGGCGTCGATCGGATCGATCTTGGATGCGCGCCAGGCGGGATAGAGGCCGGCGACCACCCCGACGGAGACCCCCATCAGCACCGAGAACGCCAGCCACTCCGGGGCGAGCGCGAACCCGACGTCCGCGTACACCGTGGCTGCGAACCCCACTCCGAGGCCGAGCGGGACGCCCACCCCCGCCCCGAGCGCACCCAGCAGGACCGCCTCCGTGAGGAACAACTGGAGGACGTCCCGGTTTCTGGCACCGACGGCCTTCATGATGCCGATCTGTCTCGTTCGTTCGGTGACGGAGACGAGCGTGATGTTGGCGATGCCGATCGCGCCGACGACGAGCGAGATGACCGCGATCCCGGTCACGAACCGCGTGATCTGGCCGATCACCTCCTCGATCTGGTCCGCGATGTCACCGCTGGTCTGGACGTTGATCTCGAACCCTTCCGGGAGGAGTTCGCTGGCATCGGACTCCTCGGTCATGTAGGTCTCGACGGTCCCTTGCACCTCGTTGACCCGGCTGGGATCGGCGACGACGGTGACGAGGGGGTACGCCGGCACGTCGGCGCCCGAAACCGAGGGGCTGGGCACCGAGGTCGTGTAGAACGGATCGACGGGGAGGTAGAACTGCGGCGACTCCTCGCCGAAGTCCGTCGAGAACACGCCCCGGGTGCCGGAGGTGACCCCGGCGACGGTGACGTTGGTCCGGTTTCCGGAGGAGAGCGTGAGCTGTATCGTCGACCCCACGGTGTCGTTGCCGTCGAACAACTCGGCGGCCGCCCGGTTGATGACGATCTCCCGGGAGCCGGGCTCGAATGACTCGCCCGCGACGATGTAGTCACCCTCGAAGGTCTCCGGGACCGTCGCGATCGCCTGGTCCTGGCTGATCGTCCGGTTCCCCACCGCCGAGACGGGAGCGATGCCCTGTGGAATCACCGCCTGGACGCCGTCGAGTTTCCCGAGTTCGGCCACGTCGCGGTCGGTGAACAGGGGACGGCCCGCCGCGCCGAACCCCCCCGGACCCTCGCTGTCGTTCTCCGCCGGGGTGACGAACATGTTGTTGGCGTTCGTCTCGCCGATGCCGCCGACGACCTCCGCCTGAACGCTCGCACCGAAGGTGGCGAACACGATGACCGACGCGATCCCGATCACGACGCCCAGCACCGTCAGCGTCGATCGGAGCCTGTGTGCGCGGATCGATCGTCCGGCGATGCGGAGCGTCTCCCCGGCTTTCATTCGCCGGACCTCTCCGGGGACGCAGGTGGCGTGTCGACCGTTTCGACCTCCTCTATCGCGCCGTCCCGGAGGTGGATGATCCGGTCCGCGTGCTCGGCGATCCGGCGGGAGTGGGTGACGAGCAACACCGTGTTCCCGTCGGCGTGGATGTCGGCGAGCAGGTCCATGATCTCCGCTCCGGTTTCGGTGTCGATGTTCCCGGTCGGCTCGTCGGCGAGGACGAGCGCCGGGTCGGGAGCCAGCGCACGGCCGATGGCGACGCGCTGTCGCTGGCCCCCCGAGAGCTCCGTCGGGCTGTGATCGAGCCGGTCGCCCAGCCCGACGCTGTCGAGCATCTCGCGTGCGCGCTCCTGGCGGTCCGCCTGGTCCCAGCCGTCGAACACGAGCGGGAGCGCGACGTTCTCGGTGGCCGTCAGCCGGGGCATCAGGTTGAACGTCTGGAACACGAAGCCGATCTCGGTTCCCCGGATCGCCGCTCGGCGGTCCTCGGAGGCATCGCCGAGATCCGCGCCGGCGACGCGGACCGATCCGGAATCGGGGGTGTCGAGCCCCCCGATCAGGTTCAGGAGGGTGCTCTTTCCCGACCCGCTCGGGCCCATGACCGCCGTGTAGGACCCCTCCGGGAGCGACAGCGTGACCGCGTCGAGCGCCGTCACGGTCCCTCCCAGCTCGTAGGTTTTCGTCGCGTTCTCGATGTCGACCACCGGGTCGGTCGGGGTGGCCGAATCCGCCGTCATCGACTTGCTCATGTCTACGAATAGACGCCGGACGCGTATAAGGCCGATTGTGCCGGGTCGTCCCCCGCCGCCACGAATTCGAGGCTCACGGGCCCGTGATCACCACCACGCGCGGGGACCCGAACGGCCGGTAGCAAAGCCCCTATGTTCGTGTGGACCGTACGTTGCACAATGACCGACGACGACCAGTCCGGGCGGGCCATATCGGGGAATCTCGGCGTGCTCGCGGTCGCCGTCGTAGCCGTCACCGCCGCGGTCATCGGCGGGATGGCGATGGCGGGCAACGGGACCCCCACCGCCGACGAAGTCTTGGACGACGCCCGGGACCGTTACGAGTCCGCCGAGAACGTCGCCGGGACTGCAGTGGTGACGGTCGAGAACGAGAACGGGACCGTAGAACGGTCCGCCGAGGTCACGTTCACCGTCACCGACGACAACGAGTCTCGGGTGGCTGTCACTGCCTCGAACCGGACTGCCGTCGTCGGATCGAACGGTTCGGTCGGCTGGGTCCACCTCGAGGAGGCCGGACTGACGCAGGTCGTCGAACTGCCGGACGATCCGGATGAGTGGTCCGGGATGAACGCATCCGGCCCGGCGATCGACGGAAACCTCACCACGTCGATTGCTGACGCGGCCGAGGAACTCCGCGAGCGTCACGGGGACCTGGTCCCGGCTGCGGATGAGTGGAACGCGAGCCAGAAGCCACACCCGAAAAACCTGAGCGACGGCGACTACGAGTGGAACCTGAGCGAGGGGGGTGTCGACTGGAACCTGAGTGATGGCGATCACGACTGGAATCTGAGTGGCGGTGACCACGACTGGAATCTGAGCGACGGCGACCACGAGTGGAACGCGAGTGGGGACTGGAACCGGAGTGTCTTCGGGACCACGGCGTGGGACTGGACACGGGAGAACGTCTCCGCCGAGCGCGTCGGGACCGAGACGGTGGGGGAAACCGAAGCGCACCTGATCGAAATCGAGCCAGCCGGGGACGGCGAGGGAGTCCTCCGGATCTGGATCGGGACCGACGACTCGCGCGTGCTGAAGACCGAACTCACCCGCGGGGACTGGACCGCGACGGTCCGGTACACGAACCTCCAGTTCGACGTGTCGCTGGCCGATAGCACGTTCCAGCCTCCCGGTGCCGGTCCGACCGAGACCACCGCGGTCGACTCCCGCGAGGAACTCCAGACGACGACCGACTTCGACGTGCCCGCGGCCCCCGAACAGTACACCTTTGTCGAGGGATCGACGGTCGTCTACGGGGACGCGACGGTCGCGATCGGGAGCTACACCGGCCCGGAGAACGTGACGGTCGCGACGACGACCGCCGACCAGCTCCCGGTCGACGCGGTGTCGGACGTGGAAGCGAACGCATCGACGGTCGAACTGGCCGGGCAGCCGGCAACCGTCGCCGACTCCGACCGTGGCGTCGTCGTGTCCTGGGAACGGGACGGCGTGCGGAACGCGGTGATCGTCGAAGGATCGCGGGAGACAGCGGTCTCGGTCGCGGAGTCGATCATCGACGGGAGCGAGTGACGCTGGTGGGGTCGGCCGGCACTCACTGCCAGGTAACGTACGTGAGAACGGCGATTCCGACGGCTTCGAGAACCTGGAGGTACATCATTGCGCGCACGGCGGGAGCCGAGAGCGGGATCGAAGCGAGAGTGTAGTAGTACAGGGCTAGCCCGTTCTCCGCCAGCAGGAGGACGGCGAACACGACGGATCCGAGAGTCATCGGCGAGCGTATCTCGCGGTAGTTCCGTACCCAGATACCGATCAGTCCGAGCAGGAGCACGACGTTTAGCGCGGCGGCGATCCGGGCCGCATCGAGGGTCAGGCTCATGACATCTCCCCATGGCTGTTCGCGAGCGGTGTTCGTCGGTCGTCGTATGGATGCTTGATCATGTTAATCCCCCACCTGCGAGATGATCTCCGTGACGGTGTCCCAGTGGGACCTGGCCCGGTCGCTCGGCAGGTACACCGTCCCGTAGTTCGCGTCACTGCTCGTGACGAGCCCGTTGCTCTCGAGCACGTCGAGGTGATGTTGGACGGTGTTGTACGCTAGCCCGAGGTCCCCCGCCAGCTGGTTGGCGTTGCGGGGTTGCTCGTTTAGCGCCTGGAGGATGCGGGCCCGGTTCGGCCCCCCGCGTGTACCGGCCAGCGTCTGCCAGAGGACCGCCTCCATCGTCCCCACCATTCTGAGGGGTCGGACAAGAACCCACCGACATCCGGACGGGAGACACCGGTTCCGCCGTCACACGACGCCGCCGCCCGAGTCGTCGACCGTCGCCCTCCCGAGCGACCGGGTTATTCATGCTAGAATTATGGATGATCAGGGTCAAAACACTTTCGACCAGGGAGTGCTATTTCGAATTCTCATCGCTTCTAACCCGAATTTACGGGAGAATTGAGTGAGAATTGGGTCTAATTCACGAAAGCTGTTAAGTTACTGGTAGCCCTGCTTCGAATTGGATGTCACGAGACGAATTCAAAACGAGTCGACGACGCGTTCTACTCGGTATCGGCAGCGCAGCGACCATCGGCCTCGCCGGTTGCGGCGGGGACGGTGACGATACTGACACGGCGACCGACACCGAGGAGATGGGCGACACGCCGACCGACACCGAGGAGATGGGCGACACGCCGACCGACACCCAGGCGATGGAGGAGACGGCGAACGTCCGCGTCGCGCACATGTCCCCCGACGCACCGAACGTCGACGTGTACGTCGACGGCGGTGACGAACCCGTCCTCGGCGACGTCGCCTTCGGCGCCGTGAGCGCGTATCTCGAGGTGCCCGCCGGGGATCGACAGGTCGAGATCACCGCCGCCGGCGACCCGGACACGTCCGTTTTCGACGACACCGTCACGGTCGAGGCGGACACGGACTACACGGTCGCAGCAGCCGGCGAGATCAGCGAGGAGGGTTCGGAGACGTTCGCGCCGGTCGTTCTCGAGGACGACAACTCCGAGGTAGGGAGCGGCGACGCACGGCTCCGCGCCGTCCACCTCTCGCCCGACGCCCCGGCGGTCGACATCACCGCCGCCGGCGGCGAAGTGGTCCTGTTCGACGGCGTGCCGTTCGGCGGATCCGGATACACGACCGTCGGGGCCGGCGACTACACCGTCGAGATTCGCGGCGACACCGAGAGCAACGATGGTGACGTCGTCGCGGACTTCGACGTCACGCTCGAGGACGGCATGGTGTACACCGCGTTCGCCGCCGGGTACCTCGCCCCCGACGAGGCGCCCGGCGACAAGGCGTTCGACCTCATCGTCGCCCAAGACGCCGGCGGCGACGGGATGAACTGACTGGCGGGAGACGCTTTTTCGGTTCCCGCGGACGGAACTCCTTTGTGCACACCGCACCCACCAGGAAACGGTGGCTATGACGAGACGTTACCCCCTCTGAGCCCCGTGTGATGATGGGTTCACCCGAGCCACCACCTCTTCGAGGACGGGTCCGGCGACGCGTTAAAAGAACCCGAGCAGATCGTCCCGTTTCGCCGCGTGGAGGTGTGACCGCACCGCCTCGTTCAGCGCATCGATGCGGCCCTGTTTCGCCGAGATCGGCGCGATCGTCTCCTCCCACTGCTGCCAGGGCGGCAGCAAGCCGAAGCGGTCCGCGATGGCGTCGAGGCGTTCGTCGCGGTCGTCGACTTTGTCCATCTTGTTCACCGCGAGAACGACCGGGATACCCAGATCCCGGAGGAAATTGTACATATCGACGTCGTGGGGAACCTCCCCCCGACCCTGGTGGCGGTCGATGATGTCGACGACCGACTTTCCATCGAGCACGATCACGCCGGCGAGGATTCCGTCGGCGTGTTCCTCGAGGTACCGGACGATGTCGGTCTTGATCTCCTCGCGGTGTTCCTCCGGAACGCCCTCCATGAACCCGAACCCGGGGAGGTCGGCGAGGAGGAAATCCTCGCTCGCCCAGTCGTAGAAGTTCGGCGACTGGGTGACACCCGGTCTGCGGCCAGTGTCGAACGTGTGGCCCGTGATCTCCCGCATCAGCGTGGACTTGCCGACGTTCGACCGGCCCACGAACACCACTTCCGCGGAGCGGTCCGGCCGTCCCTCGAACATGATCCCGTGTACGGCGCCGGCGCCTAAGCGTCCTGCGGTCCGGCTGCCACGGAAGCCACCCCGACACCCCCGAGGTATATATTTCCCGGCGCCGTGAAGCGCGTGTGCGCTTAGTCGAGGTGACCATTCCGGCGGGGAAGCGCGACACGGTGCTGGAGGTGCTAGAGGAGGAGGGCATCGACTTCGTGCTCACCGAGGAGACGAGCGACCGCGACATCACGGCAGTGGTCTCATTTCCGTTGCCGCGGCGCGCGGTCGAACCGGTCCTCGACGCGCTCCGGGACGCGGGGCTCCCCTCCGACTCCTACACGGTCGTCCTCGAGGCGGAAACCGTCGTCTCGCGGCGCTTCGATGAACTGTCCGAGCGCTACGACGAAGAAGACGAGGGGCGCGACCGGATCGCCCGCGAGGAACTCCGCGCCAGGGCGACGACGCTGGCGCCGAACGTCCGGACGTTCGTCGCCATGTCGGTGGTGAGCGTCGTGGTGGCGACCGCAGGGGTGTTGCTCGACTCGGCGGCCGTCGTCGTGGGATCGATGGTGATCGCGCCGCTGATCGGGCCGGCGATGGCCACGAGCACCGGGACCGTCCTCCAGGACGGCGACCTGTTCCGGCGGGGCGTGAAGTTCCAGGTCCTGGGGTTCGTCCTCGCCATCGTCACCGCCGCGGGGTTCGCGTGGCTGTTGAAGTCGGCCCAGCTCGTCCCCTTGACCGATCCGGAGGTGCTCGCGATCTCGCAGGTGCGCGAGCGACTCGCACCCGATTTCCTCTCGCTGGCCGTCGCGCTCGGGGCCGGCATCGCCGGGGCCTACAGCCTCTCCTCGGGCATCTCGACGTCGCTGGTGGGCGTGGCTATCGCGGTCGCACTCGTGCCGCCGACGGCCGTCATCGGGATCGGGCTCGCGTGGGGCCTCCCCGGGGTAGTGATCGGTGCCACGGTGCTGGTGCTCGTGAACTTCCTCTCGATCAACCTCGCAGCGCTCGCCATCCTGTGGTACCAGGGGTATCGCCCCGAGCACTGGTTCCGGGAGGACGCCGCCCGGAGCGCGACGATCAAGCGCGTCGCCGTTCTCGCGGTCGCGATCCTCCTGCTCTCGACGTTCCTGGGCGCGGTGACGTACACGACGTTCCAGAACGCACAGCTGCGAGAGGAGGTCCGGTCGGACGTCCGGGGGGTGCTCGATCGCCCGGAGTACGCGGAGGTCTCCCTGCTCTCGGTGCGCCTCGAGACGCGGGAGGGGGCGTTCCTGCAGTCGCCGGAGTCGGTGGTCGTCACGGTGAGCCACCCGCCGGGGGAGACGTATCCCGACCTCGCCGAACGGATCGCCGCCCGAACCGACTCGGAAGACCTGGCCGTCGAGGTGCAGTACGTCCAGGTCCAGCGGACGAACGCGTGATCGGCCCGTGATGTCGTAACGGCTAAACCCTCCGCGCCACCGCAGCCAGACGTAGAGTTGTGACCGAACACAAAGCCAGACGTAGGGTTGCGACCGAACGCACATCATGAACGGACACACGCCGACCACGAGCGAGGCCGCGAACCCATGAACGACAGGCCGCCTCTCGGGAGCGGGATCAGTGACGAATGACCGTCCGTTCGCACCTCACGCGCAAGCGGCTCCGGGTGGGCTTTCTCGTCGTCATCATGGTGTCCGTCGCGGTCCTCGCTTACGCCGCCGCGACGGGGACCACGACGTCGTCCGCCGCCGACGTGCCGCGCCCCGAGCCACGCGACGGCCACACCGTCATCACCGAATCCGGGCGGGCCGGAACGATCATCGGGTACGAACCGGACGGGAGTCTCCTGTACTACGACGACTCCCGGACGAAGTACTTCGACGTCGACCCGGTCGAGGGCGAGTCGCTGACCGTCGAGTACACCGCCACCGACACGATCCACACGTCGGGACCGGCCTGTGAGGACCCGCCCTGTGCCCGCAACGTCGTCGAGCGGACGAACCTCTCGACGGGGGAGACCGAGGTGATTTACGAGCGGTACGATCACAAGGAGACCGCCGGCGAGTGGCACGACCACGTGCGGATCAACGGGACGCACGTCCTGATCGCCGACATCGTCGCGGACCAGGTGTTCGTCGTGAACGTCGAGACGGGAATCGTCGAGTGGCTCTGGGACGCTCAGGGGGAGTTCCCGCTGGAGGGCGGCGGCCCCTACCCCGGTGACTGGGCGCACATCAACGACGTGAGCGTGCTCGGGGACGGCCGGATGATGGTCAGTCTCCGCAACCAGGACCAGGTCGTCTTCGTCGATCCCGAGACGGGGGTCCAGGAGGGGTGGACCCTCGGCTCCGAGGACGACTACGACGTCATGTTCGAACAGCACAACCCCGATTACATCCCCGAGTCGGAGGGCGGTCCCGCGGTCGTCCTCGCGGACTCGGAGAACGGGCGCGTCGAGGAGTTCCAACGGGTCGACGGTGAGTGGGAGCGCACCTGGGAGTGGTCCGACGCCCGGATGCAGTGGCCCCGCGACGCCGACCGGCTCCCGAACGGGAACACGCTGATCGCCGACACGCACGGCAAGCGGGTCTTCGAGGTGACCCCCGGGGGGGAGATCGTGTGGGAGGTGGCGACGACGCTGCCCTACGACGCCGAACGGCTCGAAACAGGCGACGAGAGCGCCGGCGGGCAAAGCGCGGCCGAACTCGATCTCGAGTCCCGCACCGGGGGCGACGCGGCCGACGATGGCGGGTTCAGCGTGGTCGGCGCCGTCGGGGGCGTCATCGGGGCGGTGTTGCCACACCGCGTCGTCAACGCCGTTCTCTACGTCATGCCGGCGTGGATGGGCGCAAGCGAGTTCAGCGCGGGGGTCGCCGGCCTCCTGGCCGGGATCGCCTGGGGCGGTCTCGAACTCCGGTGGCGCCTCGGACGAGTCGGGATCGGGCTACGATCACCCCTCTACCGCCGGGAGCAGGAGTAACGCCGGGGCGCAGCCACGTACCGAAGGACGAACGGCCCCGACCGGGTGGCAAGCTTCAAATGCGAAGGGGGAGTCATCGAACCCATGCGGCCGGCGTATCTCGCCTTTCTCGCTACTGCGATCGCGACGCACGCGCTCGTCGGGTACGTGATCGGGGAACGGCTGTTCGACGATCCGGTCGCCGGCGCCGCGGGTGGGATCCTCGCGGACGCAGACTTCCTGTTTCCGGCCGCCGCCGGCTGGCCGTTCGTCCACCGCGGACTGACTCACTCCCTGCTCCTCGCCGTTCTCGCGACCGGGAGTGTCCTGCTTGCCCGCCGGCTGGTCGGCGGGGCGTTCGGTTCTCCCGGAAGCGGTCACGACGCCGGGTGGGCGCGTTGGGACGCTGGTGCGGTCGGACTCGCGTACCTCTCGCATCTCGCGATGGACGCGACGACGCCCAAAGGCGTCCCGCTCCTCTATCCCGTCTCGGATTACGGCTTCCACCTGGGAGTTCCGACCGGGGCCCACGCGCCACTCCCTACCCTCGCGATCTGGATCGGGTGTCTCTGGGTCCTGTACCGGGGCGGAACGATCGGGTTCGCTTCCGATCTGGTGACACCGACTCGGGGGGAGTAACACCCCAACTCGAACGAACAGGAGCGACGGAACCACTAATAATACTCACGCTGAACAGAGATGTATGAATCGGAGGGAAATGCTGTCTGCTGCCGGCAGCCTGTGCGTAGTTACGATAGCGGGGTGTACGGGTGACGCAGGCGGGACGGACGACGAGCCGCCGGACGAAACTTCCCATGACGGCGACCAGGGAGGATCGGATGACGGATCGAGCGAAGACGTGGATCGAGAAGATTCGTTCGTGATGGAGATACGGACCGGCGGTTCGGGCACGGAACGGGAGATGACCGTGCGCGTGAACGGGCAGAACTCGCGTACGACCTTCGACGGGGAGCAGGACGTCGAGGTGTTCTTCGTCGACGGCGACGTCTATCAGGTGGTGGATGGCCAGTGTTTCACGAACCCGGGTGAAGCACGAATGCCGGACACGGGTCCGGCCCCGGAGCCGGGTGAACAGTGGGACCCGATAGCGGACCTGCCCGGCGACCACGACGGGCGTGAAACCATCGACGGCCGGGAGATGCTGGTGTACCAGTACGAACCGGCGGAAGACACGATTTATCAGGGCGTTCCGGTTACTGCGTACGTCGATGCGGACACGGGGTATCTACGCCGCGTCGAGTCCGAGGAGTGGCGTGTCGATTACCGCTCCTGGGGCGAGGTCGACCCGATCGAGGCCCCCGATATGGAGTGTCAGGATTTCGGCAGCGGGTTCGGTGCCCGGTAGGACGGTCGTGCCGGGACGGAGGCCGGCACGGGTCCGCCGGCGGCAGGCCGGGACTCACTCTTCACTGGACCCATCCCCTTCGCTCGTTCCCGCGTGGCCTTTCACCGGGCGCTCGTACTCGATGCGGTGGGGTTCGTACCCTCGGCTCTCGTAGAGCCGTTTGGCGTCCTCGTTGGGGGCCATCGCCTCGATCGCGATGCGATCCACGCCGGCCTCGGTCAGCGCGGACTCTGCGGCCTCCAGGAGCGCGGACCCGACCCCGCGGTCCCGCCACGCCGGCCTCACGTAGAGGTTCTGGATCCGGCCGCGGGTCACCCGTTCCTCGAAGACGCCGTCGGCGATCTCGAATGAGACGAAGCCGATGATCCTCTTCGCACGCGCGAGAAGCGCCGTGTCGTCGGCCACGTGCGTCGCGAGGGCCATCCGGATCGCCTCGCGGTTGGCCGACACGCGGAGGTGTGATCCGTACTGGAGCTGTTCGGCCGCGAGATCGAGCCACTGTTCGGTGATCGCGTCCACGTCGTCCATCTCTGCCGGTTCGATCTCCATCCGCCCACTCGGAAATCGGCGCTCGGGCACAAGACGGTTTCCACATCGCTCCATCGCCCCGGCGTGTCGTACACTCCGTCGCCTTCCGTATCGTCCACTGCGGCCCGCAAAACGCGGCCGCCGATCAGATCGCGCGGCACTCCTCGCAGACGAGCTGTCCGTTGTGGGAGTCGAGTGATCGGGACAGCGCACCACACACCTCACAGACGCCCTGCGTCGTGTACGTCGGGCTCCGCAAACCGGCCTCCCGCTGGGCCTGCTCCCTCTCGCGCTCCGGGGAGTCGGGGGTGCCGGGGGTCTCGGGGTCGCCCACGGGCGAGAGTGCCATCGGCGCCGTGACGATGTCGTGTTCGGCAACCGTTCCGACGAGTTCCCCCTCGGAAACCACGGCGAGCCACCTGACGTCACGGTCCGCGATGGCGCCGACCGCCTCCGAGAGGTCGTCATCCGGATCGACCGTTATTACGGGCTGGCGCATCGCCGCGCCGACGTCGGCAGCCGCCGGGTCCTCGCTGCGGGCCACGAGCGCCACCACGTCGCTCGCCGTGAGGATCCCGACGGGGTCCGAACCCCGCACGACGAGCGCGCAGTCGACACCCTCCTCCTGCATCAACCCCGCCGCGCCCGCGACCGAGTCACCCTCGCTCACGCCGACGTACTCGCGGCGCATGACGTCACCCACTGACAGTGACCGGTTCATGTGGGTATCTTTAGCACACACGGGTTAAAATCTACCCCCGGTACGCTTAAGACGCGACTTCGCGTATTCTGAGGGGGGAAAACCAGGCCACCGAGCCGGGCTGTGGACGTCGGAACGGGAATCGGCTACACTCCTTACTATCGAACGTCCGTCGTCTCGGGGTGGTAGTCCCAGAAGCCACCCTCGCGCATCGCCCGGCCGATGGCACGGTTGAACTCGGTTTTGTCCTCCGCCTCCCTGTCGGGGACGTTGTTGATGATCTTTCCGGCGGAGACGACCGTGTCGTGGTTTATTCGGACCGGGTGGTTCTGGATCCTCCGTGCGAACTGGTCGAAGACGAGCGGGAAGTCATCGTCGTCGACCTTCTTGGCGAGGATGGCCATCCCGTACTTGCGGCCCCCTTCGCTTCCCTTCTCGCCGTCGGGGTCGTGTGCCCAGTCCATGTGCCGCCGTCCGTCGGGAATCGGCAAAGTCGTTGCGCTCTCGGACTGCCACACCGCGCGTCGGGAGCCTCACAGTTCCGTCTCGTCGAAATACGCCGCGCCGAGCCGGCCGTCTTTGTAGTTGACCATCACCGACCGGTCGTTGCGCCTGCCGAGTTCCCGCGCCCGGCGTATCGCGCCGTTCCGGTCCGACCCCAGCGACTCGATCACTGCCCCGGACTCCAGCCTGACCTTCCACTCGCCGTTCTCGTGGACCACGTAGTACCGTCGCGGTGCCTCGTCGCCCCCGACTTCGTCTCCCGCCGGAGCCTGCTCGAGGAGTTTTCCCGTGAACTCGCTGATCTCCTCGTCCGCGTCCGTGATCGGGACGTCTTCCCCGGCGCGGCGGAACCGCTTTACCGCCCCCACCGCCGCGTCCCGGGAGGGGTACTGGATGGTCCCGATGGCGAGGATCCGATCCTGGACCTCGAACGACCACGTCCAGGCGTCGCCCCCGCTGCTCCCGACCCGGTAGGCCGCGTTCTCGAAGAGTCCGGTTTCGGAGTCCTCGTCCGGCGAGCCGTCGCCCATCCCGGCCCCATCCTCGAACACCGACCCGATAACGTCCGGATTTGCGTACGCCACGGCCCCGCCGGCGACGAGAAGCGACCCCGTGGGGACCAGCCACGCCCCGACCGGGGACAGCGACTCGCCGACCGGGTCGACGATGCCGGCGAGGATGACGACGATCCCGACCACCTGGAGCGCGACCGCGTACGGCGTGTTCTGGTTCATGTGATCGTCCCCCGTCCGCCCAGGGGTGTGTACCGGTGCCAAGGATTAAAACCCACGTGGAGCGGGCGTCCCGTCGGGAGGGGCGATCATCAGTTCTCGGGAGATGGGAAGCGCCCTCACGGTACTTTCGCCGTGCGTTCCTATCCCGAACCGTAGTCATGGATCATATCAACTACGCGTACACCGCCGGAATGGGCGAAGCAGCCGTTGAGGAGCGACTACACGAGGTCGAAACAGGTGTCCTTGCCCTGTCGAACGACGGTGACGCGTATGCGGTTCCGGTCGCTCACTACTACGATGGCGACCGTCTGTATTTTCGCCTCGGGATCACGGAGGGGAGCCGGAAACGAGCGTTCGTAGAGAACACCGAGACTGCCACCTACCTCCTGTACGACACCGAGGCGACTGACGCGCCCCGGGAACTCGACTCGTGGAGCATCCTCATCACGGGGACGCTCCGGGAACTCCCCGAGGAACGGCGTTCGGAGTTCGATACCGCCGAGATCAACCGCCGGTTCTCACCCATTCGCGTGTTCGACGGGAGTATCGACGAGATCGAGATCAGTATCTTCGAGTTCGAAATCGACACCATCACGGGTCGAACCACTCCTTCGAAGTGACCGCGGAGTCGCCTTCCGGAACCCGTTTTTATACTGTCGGACGGAACGTTTGACGATCTCCGCCGGGGACCGTCCCCCGGCGGAATGTCTCACTGCTTCCCTCCGACAGTATATGGGTGTGGCGCCCACTCGTACGTCCATGCAGCCGTCGAACGCCCGGCGGGTGAGAGCGTGACCGTCGACCTCGACGTTTCGCTCCCCGTGGCCGCCCAGCCCTCGATCGAGACGCTCCTCGAGTACGCCCGTCAGGCCGAGGAAGCGGGCTACGACCGCGTATGGCTCCCCGAAACGTGGGGTCGGGACGCCGTGACGACCCTCGCGACGATCGGGGCGCGAACCGACGTCCCCCTCGGCACCTCGATCCTCAACGTCTACTCGCGATCGCCCGCCCTGCTCGGACAGACCGCCGCGACGCTCGGGGAGGTGTCGGCGGGCCAGTTTCGTCTCGGGGTGGGACCCAGCGGACCGGTCCTGATCGAGGGGTGGCACGGCATCGACTACGGCCGACCGCTCCGGCGGACCCGCGAGTACGTCGAGATCATCCGGCAGGTGCTCTCGGGCGAGACCGTGGAGTACGACGGCGAGATGTTCCGGCTCTCGGGATTCCGGTTGCGTCAGGGAGCGCCGGACCCGCCGCCCGCCGTGGACGCGGCCGGCATGGGCCCGACGTCGGTCGAACTCGCCGGCCGGTTCGCAGACGGGTGGCACGCGCTCATGCTCACGCGAGAGGGGTTGGGAAACCGCCTCGAAGATCTCAGGCGTGGGGCCGAACTGGGCGACCGCGACCCCGGGGAGCTCCGGGTGACGCTGTCGCTGCCCTGTCTCGCGCTGGAGGACGGGGAACGGGCGCGGCAGTCGGCGCGCAACCACCTCGCGTTCTACGTCGGCGCCATGGGCACCTTCTACCGCGATTCGCTCTCCCGCCAGGGCTACGAGGAGACGGCCAGCGAGATCGCCATCGAGTGGGCAAACGGAAACCACGAGGCGGCGATGGACGCCATCTCGGACGAGTTGCTCGACGCTCTCGGCGCCGTGGGCACGCCCGAGGAGTGCCGGCAGCGAATTGACGAGTGGACGAACGTCGACGGCGTCGATGCGGTGTCGGTTTCGTTTCCGCGGGACGCCACGCCCGCGGAGATCAGGGCGACGATTCGGGCGCTCGCGCCGGACTGATAATGGCTGTTGTAGTCTCTTACCGGTGAGCGCTGTCACCGTGGGTGGCGCTCACCGGTAAACGGCGACGACAGTCATTATGACTGGCTCGTCGCTACGCGGTGATACCGCCCTCGCGTTCAAATCCACATAAACGTTCGCCCGCGCCGCGGATTGCGGCGCGGTCTCACGGTGGGGATGGGATTTGAACCCATGAGGCCTGGAAGGCCACCTGCTCTCAAGGCAGGCGCAATTGTCCGCTCTGCCACCCCACCCCGTGTGGCGGTACCGGTCGCTCGGTGAAATGCCTTCGGTTGGGCCATCTCCCCGACCCGGGTCGCGATTCGACGCTACGCGTCCCGAAGGAACGCCCGGAGTTCGCGCGTGGCGTTCGAACGCGCGTCACGAAACACCGTGTGACCCGCGCCGTCGACGTGGACCAGGTCCACCCCCGGAATCCCGCCGACGAACTCGTGGTCGCGCCCCCGCGCCTCCGCATCGACGTCCCCCCGGAGGACCAGCGCCGGCGCCTCGAACTGCGGGTACAGGTCGTCCGGATCGGCCAGCGCGGCGTCGAAGAGGGCATCGACGGCCGGGGCCACCCGGAGTCGAGCGCCGGCGAGCAACGAAGCGATTTCCTCCCGTCCGTCCTCGACGTACCCGCGAAGTTCGTCGTCCTCCGCCAGGAGGTCCGCCTCCGTCGCGTCCTGCCATCCGCCGATCAGTTCCCGCGCGTCCGTGGCGGTCGTACCGACCTCATCCTCCTCACCGTTGCGGTACATCAGCCCGGCAGGCTCCACCAGAACGATCGCACGCGGCAGGTCCGGGTGCCTCGCGGCCGCCACCGCGACCGCGTCCCCACCCATGGAGTGACCGAAGAGACGGGGATCCTCGAGGCCGAGCGCGCCGACGAGCCCGACCAGGTCCTCCGCCATCGTCGCCGCGTCGTACCCCTCGTCGGGAGCGTCCGACAGTCCGTGTCCGCGGGCGTCGTACAGGATCACGTCGTAGTTCCGTGCCATGTCCCGCGCGAGGGGGAGCCTGCAGCGACCGTCGTCGAACACGCCGTGGGCGACCACGAGCGGCGGACCGTCCCCGCCGGACCGGACGTAGTGCAGATCGATCCCGTTCGACCGGGCGTCACCCTCCTCCCAGCCCGCCGGAACGGGATCGGATTCCATACGCACGCCTGGCCCGGCAAGCGAAAAAGGGTGCCGGAGGCGGTCGGTCCGGGAGCGAGTAACTTTTTCCCTTCGGGGGGTGGGCCCCAAAATCAGGCTCGCTCGACGGTCCGCCGAGCCCCCGACGCGTCGACCCGAAGGTCGAGGTCGTACAGCGTCTCCATCGTCGCCTCCGGAACCGGGCTCCCGGCGGCGACGCGGGCTTCGATCACCGTCAGAAGCGTCACGAGGTCGGCCTCCGTAGCGACGACCGGGTGCATGCCCTCGAACCCGACCTCGTGACCGGCGTCGACCGCGCGCCGCGCGACCGTCGAGAGCTCCGGTGGATCGTAGATCCCCTCGAAGTCGACGGGAGCGGTCATGCCATGATAATAGAGCCGTCCTCCGGGAGCCGCCCCGAGGACGGTCTCGTTGCGCCGGAGCGACATCGCCGCGCCGTCGAGGTCAGTCCGCGCGACCGTTGGCGCTCGCGGATCGAGGATCGACACGGAGTCGGCACCCTCCTGATCGAGCAGGTGAGTCGCGGCGTTACCCGCCCGCGCCGCGTACGTGGACCCGACCTGAACCTCGAACCGTGCGGCGTCCGGATCGGACAGGGCATTCCGGGCGAGCGAGCGCACCGCCGCCCCGGCGTCGGTTCCGGCGTTTTCAGTTTCGCCCCGACTGTGCTCCTCGGGGATCGTGTCTTCCTCGCGGTAGTTGACGAGCACCTCGGCGCCGCTTCGCTCCGCGGCCCGGAGGACGTCGGTCGCCATCGCGGCGTACAGGTCGGCCGCCTCCTCCTCCGAAAGCGGCGTCGATGTAACGAGATCCGACAGCACGAGGCCCGGCCGGGGTGGGTCCAGGGGAACGACGGTGATCGCCATGGTCCGTGTTCCTGCCGTCGCAATTCAAGCCCGTCGGTTTGGAGCCACCGTCGGAATTCGAGCCTGTCTGTTCCGGCCCGCCGCCAGCGTTATACCGGGTGACGACGGAGCCCGGACCGTGACGGCCGTCATCGACATCTCCTGTCCGGCGTGTGGTCGCACCGATGCGGTCCGGAAGGAGGGCCTGGCGACGTACCGCTGTGGCGCGTGTGGCGAGGAGTTCGATCAGTCCGCGGTAGAGCCCTGATAATGACTAGTGTAGGCAATTACCGTATCGACCGCCCGACGGCGGGCGGTCGGAGCGGTAAAACGCTACACTAGTCATTATGATCGCCCCCCAAACGCCCTACTCGACGTAGGTGTCGGCGTCGTCCGGGTCGTTCCGGGGGCTCTCGGGATGGTAGTCGGTGTCGTACTCACCGGGCCGGTCGTCGAGGCGGTCGGGGTTGATGCGTCCGTCCAGAAGCATGAAATCCAGGATCGTCGCGTACAGCATGGCCTCGACCACCGGCACCGCACGCGGCGGGAGCGAGGGATCGTGCCGGCCGACGACCTGAACCTCCTTCCGTTCGTTCTCCTCCCAGTCGACCGAGGTCTGTTTCTTCGGGATCGAGGTGGGCGCGTGCCAGGTCGCCTCGCCGTAGATCGGCTCGCCGGTGGTGATCCCCCCCTGCAGGCCGCCGTGGTCGTTGCCGACCGGAACGGGGTCGCCCTCCTCGCTCACCGTCTCGGGGTGGGACTCGCCGTCGTCGAACTCCCAGTCCTCGTTGCGGTCGTAGCCGGCCATCTCGGCGGCGTCCCTCCCGCGGCCGTACTCGACGGCCGTGGTGGCGGGAATCGAGAACATCGCTCGCCCGAGCCGCGCCGGGAACGAGTCAAAGCGGGGTGCGCCGAGCCCCCGCGGGACGCCGCGGGCCTCGAAGTAGATCGTCCCGCCGACGGAGTCGCCCCTGGCCTGGAACTCCTCCAGGAGTTCCCGCATCTCCTCGGCAGTCTCGGGGTCCGCACACCGCACCTCGTTCTCCTCGGCGTGTTCGACCATCTCCTCGAAACTCACCTCGGGCGCCTCGACGTCGTGGAGCTTGTTGACGTGGCCCTTGACGCGGACGTCGTACTCGCTCTGTTCGAGCACCTGCTTCGCGATCGCGCCCGCGGCGACCCAGTTGACCGTCTCGCGGGCCGAGGAGCGCCCGCCGCCCCCCCAGTTTCGCGTCCCGAACTTCGCGGAGTAGGTGTAATCGCCGTGTGAGGGCCGGGGCGCCGTGACGAAGGGCTCGTACTTGCCCGAGCGGGCGTCCTTGTTCTGGATGGTCATGCCGATCGGCGTGCCCGTCGTGTAGCCGTCCTGCAGCCCGGAGTTGATGGTCACCTCGTCCGGTTCGCCCCGCGAGGTCGTGATCATCGACTGGCCGGGTTTGCGCCGGTCGAGCTCGCGCTGGACGTCCTCCTCGGACAGTTCCACGCC
>CAYSJP010000015.1:0-18637 GCA_964431395.1 uncultured Halobacteriales archaeon | reverse complement strand
ATCAGTATCAGTCTCACACGGTATTCGTCTCCTGGGACGGGAACCCGGGTTGTCTCCGGATGGGTACTCGGTTTGTTTCCAAAAATCATAATACATGGGCTCCGATAAGGACGTAGCATCAGTCTCGCTGATCGCAGTCCGGGATGGCGGGACGGTTCCGACGCGGGCCAAACTATGGAAGATCAAGAAGACGATTCGGAAACCCTCGACCGGCGAAGCGCGCTCAAACTGCTCGAAGCGATGGGAGTTGCCTCCCTCGCTGGCTGTCTCGGCGGCGGCGACGACGGCGCGACCGACTCACCAACCCAGGGTGACACGCCGACCGACGAGCCGCCGGGGGGAACCGACACGCCCCCCGACGGGACCGACGCGCCTCCCGACGGGACGCAGACGCCGACGACGCCGACCGAACCCGGGGACGACGACGACACCATCGACGTTCTGTTTCTGGGCGGTCCGTCCGGTGGGAGCCATGACGCGCCCGCCCGCGCAACGCAGGTCATCGAACACCTCCAGAACCGCGGGATCGACGTCGTGTACACCGACCGGAAGGACGACCTCACCGAGGACGTCCTCCACCGGTACGACGCGTGGATGTTGTTCGACAACCGGTCGAACCTCACGGACGAACAGGAACAGTCCCTGCTCGATTTTGTCAGAAACGGTGGCGGGTTCGTTGGCCTCCACAGCGCGTCGGCATGTTTCACCGATTCCACCGAGTTTATTCGACTTCTCGGCGGGCAGTTCCAGGAACACGGTTACGGACAGATGACCACGAACTGGGAGCAACCCGATCACCCGGTTTTCACCGGGATTGACAGCCCGATCGAGGTTGAGGACGAGACCTATCGACATCTCAACCTCCAAGACGAGAACAAGGTGCTCGCAACCGCCGCCGGCGGCGATTACTCCGCGGACGAAAACGAACCCTGGACGTGGGTGCGCGAGAATGACGATCACGTGGGCGATGGTCGGGTGTTTTATACGGCGTGGGGTCACGGACCACAGCCCTGGTCACAACCCGGATTCAAGAAACTCGTCGAGAACGCCCTCCGGTGGACATCCGGCAACGAGGACACCATCTCGGCGGACGACACGACGACGCTCTCGAATCTCGCGTTTTCCGACGCCGACGTCCCGTACTACCCGGCCGACGGAAACGACACGGTCCCCCCGGAGGTCGGAAGCGGGATGGACTGGAACAGGATGCAGGAGCCACTCTCCCCCGAGGGGACCGCCGAGCGCGTGCTCACGCCGAACGGTTTCGGCCTGGAGTACTTCGTGACCGAGGAGACGCTTCCCGACGGTGTCACGGGAAACATCCTGGACTTCGACTTCGACGAGCGGGGGCGGTGTTATCTGGCGATGTCCCGGGACTACCCCAACGCGGTGGCCGAGGGCGGCGACAGCATCGTGATCGCCGAGGACACCGACGGCGACGGGCAGGCCGACTCGTTCACCGTGTTCGCGGACGGGCTCTCGGTTCCGAACTCGATCGCCGTCGCCTACGGCGGTGTCTACGTCGCCAACACCGGCAACACCGAGAGCGAGGGCGCCATGCTGTTCCTCGAGGACACGAACGATGACGACAGGGTCGACGAGACGACGGTGCTGTTCTCCGGGTTCGGAAACGGCGACACACACGCGGGGCCGAACGAACTCGTGGTCGGTGTCGACAACTGGCTCTGGGGGCAGGTCGGGTACTCGGGCTTTTCCGGAAGCGTCGGCGGGACACAGCACGACTTCTCCTCGGCGATCTACCGCTTCCGGCCCGACGGCTCGGAGCTCCAGGTGCTCGGGAACCTCCCGGGTAACCAGGCCGGTCTCGGGTTCGACGAGGAGGGACTGGCGTTCGCCTCGGCCGCGACGACGGGACAGCCCAGCAACTACCTCGCGATCCCCGGGCCACAGTACGACTCCATCGACAGCATGTCCTCCTCCGGGTACACGCAGTTGATCTCGGATTCGAACCGGTTTCTCCCCGTCACGGACCGCGTGCGCCAGGTGGACCAACACGGGGGATACACGGCAGCCGCGGGGCAGACGGTGTACACGGCACGGCAGTACCCCGAGAAGTACTGGAACCGGGCGACGATGGTCAGCGACGGGACCGGCCACCTGCTGGGGTGTTTCTTCAAACGACCCGACGGGGCGGGGTTCACGGCACACAACCCACACAACGTGGCGTCCAGCACCGACGCGTGGTTCTCCCCGACCTACTCGAAGGTCGGCCCCGACGGCAACGTCTGGTTCGCCGACCTGTACGAGTACGTCTATCAGCACAACCCCACCCCGAGCGGGTTCGAGAACGGCGAGGGCAACGCCTACGAGACGGTGCTCCGTGACAAGCAGTACACCCGGCTCCCGCGACTCGTCTACGGCGACGACGGCGGCCAGCAACTGGACCTGGGTGACGCGGACGCCGACGCCCTCCTCGAGGCGCTCTCCCACGACAACATGTTCTGGCGGCGGACGGCCCAGCGCCTCCTCGTCGAGCGCGGGGAGACCGACGTCGTCGCGGACCTGACGGATCTGGTGTCGAGCGCGACCGGCGATCAGTTGGGCATCGCGAAGGGTGCCGTCCACGCGCTGTGGACGCTGAAGGGGCTCGGGGTGTTCGACGAGAACCCCGACACCGACGCGATCAGGGCCGCCGCTGACGCGCTGGGCCACGACTCCGCGGCGGTCCGGATGACCGCCGCGCGGGTACTCCCGCCGACGATCCCACGACGCGACGGGATTCTCGAAAACGGCCTCCTCGGGGACGACAACCCCCGCGTCCGGATGTGGGCGCTGCTCGGGCTGGCCGAGACGCCGTCGTCCGAGACGGCTGGCGAAGCCATCTACGAGATGATCAGCGCGGCGGAGAACGCCGGGGACGACGTTCTCGTCGACGCCGCGTCGATCGCGGGCGCCTCCCATCCGGACGGGTTCATCAGCGCCTACGAGGCGAACGAGGACACGAGCGGCGGAGGCGACGAGCCTGCGCCCAACCTGTTCACGAATCCCGGGTTCGAGGAGACGCGGGACGGTGAGGACTCCTCCGACGAGCCGGCGGACTGGGAAACGAACACCTACGGCGGGAGCGCGGAGTACACCTACGTCGAGGGGGCGGCCAGCAGCGGGGACCACAGTCTGCGGATCTCCTCGGAGGAGGGTGCGGACGCGGTGTGGCGGACGACCGTCTCGGTCGAGCCCGACACCGAGTACACGCTCGGCGGGTACGTGAAGGCCGAGAACGTCGAAACGCTCGACGACACCGGATTCAGCGACATCACGCCGTTCGGCGCCTGCCTCAACGTCGACCAGGTCGGCGGCGAGAACGATGCCGACGTGGTCGCCGGCCCGGTCACCGGGACCGACGACTGGGCGGAAGTAAGCGCCACGCTCGACAGCGGCGACAACGAGGAGTTGACCGTCAACTGTCTGTTCGGCGGCTTCGGTGAGTCCACCGGTACCGCCTGGTACGACGACCTCTACCTCGAGGATCCGGGCGGCACCAACGTCCTCCCGAACGCGAGCTTCGAGACCGGGGCCAGCAGCGGCGGGGACACGGGCGGGGACTCGATGCCGGCCGGGTGGGAGGCGACGAGTTACGCGGGCGCCGAGCCCACCTTCACTCACGATTCGTCCGTCTCGCGCAACGGGAACTACGCCGTGTCGATCGAGTCCGCCGAGGGCTCCGACTCCTCCTGGACGCAGTTCGTCGAGGTCGACCAGAACACCCAGTACGAGTTCAGCGCGCACCTGAAGACCGGCGAGGAGTTCACCCCGACCTCCGGGTTCGGCGCGCTCATCAACATCCACGAACTCCAGCAGGATCCGCTGCCGGAGCCGATCACCGAGTCCGGACAGGACTGGACGGAGGTGAGGCTCGCGTTCAACAGCGGGAGCAACGGGCAACTCCAGTTCAACCTGCTGTACGGCGGCTGGGGGAACGCGACGGGAACGGTCTGGTGGGACGACGTCTCCCTGCGGCGGATCAGCGGGGGCGGTGGCGGCGGCGGGAACGTCTCGCGCGTGTACAACCGCGTCACCAGCCACGCCGGCTACACCGGCGGGGGCGGCGACGATGACGACGGGTCGGGCGGCGACACGGACGGCGTGATCGACCCCGGAACGACGATCGAACTCGGCGGGGAGACCGGTGGCTGGGTCGGCCGGGCGCCCGATTCCGTCGCGGACACGACGAACCCGACGCTCTCCCTGGAGGCCGGGGAAACCTACACCGTCGAGTGGGAGAACGTCGACGGGATCGGCCACAACTTCGAGATCCTCGCGTCCGACGACCCCGGCGGGGACGTCGTCGACGGGATCTCGACGGACGTCATGGGCACCCAGGGCGAAATCCAGACGGTCGAGTTCACCGCGACGGAGGAGATGGCGCGCTACCAGTGCTCGCCCCACCGGACCACGATGGCGGGCAGCGTCGACGTCTCCTGACCCGGGAGCGGCACCGTCCACCGGAGCCCGGGCGTCCGACAACGGTCGCGCCGGGACCCAAACTCCTTTTGCGATACGAGACCCAAACGAGGGTAATGGCGAAGTGCGATCAGTGTGGGCGCGAGGAGAACATGCCCTACCAGTGCCGGTACTGTGGCGGCACCTACTGCGCCGAACACCGGCTCCCCGAGAGCCACGACTGTCCCGGCCTGAACCAGTGGGACGACCCCGACGGAATCTGGGAGGAGGACGACGAGGGGGTGTTCGACAGCGGCTTCGACGCCTCGGTCGACGACTCCCGCGGCCAGTCAGGGGGAGTCCTCGGCCGCCTCGGTCTCGACACCGGGCCCGGCAGCTTTTTCGGGTACTTCCGGGGGAACATGACCTACACGTTCCTGGCGCTGATGTGGCTCACGTTCCTGTTGCAGTTCGCGGTCGCGTTCGTTCTCGAACCGTTCGGTAACATCGGCGCGACGATCCGGCTCAACCCCACGTGGGCCGCGATCTTCACCCTCCAGCCGGATCACCCGCTGTACGTCTGGACCTGGGTCACCTCGATATTCTCCCACGGCGGGTTCTACCACATCGTCGGCAACAGCATCGTGATCTTCTTTTTCGGACGGCTGCTGGAGGATTACGTCGGCACCCGCGATTTCACCTGGCTGTTCCTCGGGAGCGGCGTTCTCGCCGGCCTCGGCCAGATCGCGATCATGATCGCGCAGGGCGAGTCGAGCGGGGTTCTCGGCGCCAGCGGCGCCGCCCTCGCGATCCTGGGGTCGCTCACGGTCCTGAACCCCGATCTGAAGGTGTATCTCTACTTCATCCTCCCGATCCCCATCTGGGCGATCACCGGGTTCTACGCGCTCATCAGCATCGGCGGCATCTTCGGGTTCGGCGTGGCCGGCTTCAGCGGCGGCGGCATCGCCGACGGCGCCCACCTCGTGGGGCTGATGATCGGCCTGTGGTACGGCCGGCGGGTAAAAAACCAGATCAGCCTGCCCCGAAAGCTCCAGTTCGGCGGCGGCCCCGGCGGTCCCGGTGGCGGGCCGGGCGGCGGTCGCCGGCGCTTCTGATGGAGCCCGCGCGCCCGGCGTTCGCTCCCGATCCCTCCCTCTCGCGGGCGGAGATGGAGCGTCTCCAGCGCGAAATCGCGACCCTCGCGCGGTTCACCGACGACCCGCCGATCGATCCCGCGACCGTCGGCGAGCGGGTCGTCGCCGGCGTCGACCAGGCGTTTCTCGACGACCGGGCGGTGAGCGCGATCGTCGCGATGCGCGGCGGCGAGGTGATCGAGCGAGCGAGCGCCGTCTCGCCGCTCGCGATCCCCTACGTTCCCGGGCTTCTGTCCTTCCGCGAGGGCGGCCCGATCCTCGACGCCGCCCGGGAACTGCACTGCGAGCCGGATCTCCTCCTGTTCGACGGCAGCGGCCGGATCCACTACCGGCAGGCCGGGCTGGCGACCCACATGGGCGTCGTTCTCGACACCCCGAGCGTCGGCGTCGCGAAGAGCCTGCTCTGTGGCACCCCCCGGCGCTCGACCGGCGGGTTGCCGGAGGGTGCCCGGGTGGCGATCGACGCCGACGACGACGTGGAGGCGCTCCGCGGGGAGATCGGACCTTCGGGCGAGCCCATCGGTTACGCCGTCCAGACCCGCCAGTACGACTCGCCGGATCGACACGTGAACCCGGTGTTCGTCAGTTCGGGACATCGCGTCGCCGCGGCGTCCGCCGCGGACCACGCCGAGGCGCTGTGTGCGGGCTACAAACTCCCCGAGCCGATCCGGTTCGCCGACTCCTACGCCGACGAGGTGAAGCAGGCGACCCGGTGACGAACAGGAGGGGCCACTCCACCGGGTGGCACGGAGGAGGGGTTCACTCCATGTGGTAGTCGTCGAACGTCCGGACGGCGTGGAGGTATCCGAGGATCCCGAACATCCCGGCGAGAACGACGGTCCCGCCCAGGCCGACGCCGAGGGCGGCCGGCGCGGACGTGCCGAGCGCGTCGGCGAGGCCCTCCCGGACGGCCCCGAACTGGACGACAGTGCCCGGGGCCGCCCCGATCATCAGGGCGATGCTGTAGACGGCGAATCCGACCAGGCTCGGCACGACCGCTTCCCGGCCGCGCGTCACGTTGACTGACTCGAACCGGGGGAGGGTCACGCCGACCCCTGCGGCCATTCCGGTCGCCGCCAGGGGAAGCACGACCGCCAGAACGACTGCGCCCGCGATCACCGGGGGCGAGCTCCCGGCGAGCAGGCCGGCGGTCAGGGCGGCCAGCGTCGACAGCGGGAGGCCGATCAGCACCCCGGCGAGGCCGTATCCGGCGACGAACGATCGCCCGGAGACGGGGGCGGTCAGCGTGACCGGCAGCACGTCGCCCTCGTCGCCGAGCGGGTTGAGCGTGAACGCCGCGCCGGTCGACCACGCTCCGTAGAGTGCGACCGCCGCCGGGAGGTACGCCGGGACGACGCCCGTCCGGACCGCCTCGGAGATGGGGGCGATCAGGAAAAACAGGGGGTAGACGACGAACAGCAGCCGGATCGGCGACCGGTACGCGCGGAGCCAGTTCTTGCGGACGATCCGCGCGATCGGCCGCGGCACGCCCGCGACGTCGCCGATCCCCGAGGAGTCCGTCTCGGCGGTCGACCCCTCGACTGCCTCGATGTACCACAGGAGCCCGGCCAGCCGGTCGACGACGACCGAGAGGGCGGCGACGCCGACGAGGGCGATCGCGAGCGCGCCGGCCGCGAGCGACGTGTTCGCGCCGACCGCGAGCGGAGCGAGCGCGAGGTCGCCGAACCACCCGAGCGGGGTGTTCGCGAGGACCGCGACGACGGGCGCGAACGCCGACTCGAAGTCCAGAGCGATGATGGCGTACATGTAGGCGCCAAAGAGGACGAGCCCGGCGGGCGTCCGATACCGCGAGAGCGTCTCGGAGCGGGCCAGGGCGTTTCTGACGACGAACCCGAGCGCGATTCCGGCCACGGATCCCAGCGCGACGGTACAGGCGACCGCTATGAGAAAGGCCGCGCCGGCGAGCGCCGACCCCGCGCCGACCCCGAACGCGACCGCCCCGAGCGTCCCGGGCACGAGCACGATCCACCCGCCGACGAGCGTTTCCACGATCAGAATCGAGGCGACGACGTCGGAGTGGTCCGCCATCGTCAGAACGCCGTCGGCGTTCGAGGGGGTCGCCGCGGTCTGGATCGCCCGGATCGTGTTGAGCACCGCGATCATCAGGAGTAACGCGCCGCCCCCGCCGCGGACGGCCTCCATCGAGACGAACTCCGGTAGTGACCCCTCGGCGACGCTCCCGCCGAACGCGTACAGCCCGGCCACCAGCACCCCGAGCGGGAGCAGGAAGAACACACCGAGGATGACCAGGATCGTGAACCGGCGCGCGTCCGCCCGGACGGACCGATAGCGCCGCCTGATCTCGGTCCGGGTCAGCAGGGAGACGTGCGCGGGGTTCATGCCGGGGCGAGCTCTTCCTGGCTGGTCACCTCGAGGAACACGTCCTCGAGGGTTCGCTCCCCGCCCGCCTCCGCGCGCTGTTTCAGCTCCTCCGGCGCGCCCCTGGCGACGAGGTCACCGTCGAACAGTACGCCGACCGTGTCGGCGAGCTCGTCGACCACCGGGAGGATGTGCGTCGAGAGAAACACGGTCGTCTCCTCGGCGGCGAGCTCCGAGATGGTGTCCCGGACCGTCCGCGCCGCCCTGGGATCGAGGCCGGAGCTGGGTTCGTCGAGAAAGACGACCTCGGGCTCGTGGAGGATCGCCTGGATGATCCCCGTCTTCCCTTTCATCCCCTTGGAGTACGCCGAGATGCGCCGATCGGCGTCGGCCGCGAGGTCGAACCGATCCAGGAGGTCGTCGATCCGCCGGCGGGCCTCCCCCTCGGGGATGTCCCGGAGCCCGGCGGCGTACTCGAGCTGTTCGCGCGCCGTCAACTCCTCGAACAGCGGCGGCGTCTCGGGGAGGTAGCCGATCCGTTCGGTGACCGCCCGCCGGTCCTCGATCGGCTGGCCGGCGATGCGGGCCGTCCCGGAGGTGGGCCGGAGCAGCGTCACCAGCATCCGGATCGTCGTCGTCTTCCCCGCGCCGTTTGGCCCGAGAAAGCCGAAGACGGAGCCGCTGGAAACGGTGAGATCGAGCGAATCGACGGCCGTCGTCCCGTCGTACCGTTTCGTCAACCTGTCAGTGTCGATGGCCGGCATACGGCAGGATCGGGCCGCTCCGGATTTAGGCGTTTCTCAAAACACGATTTGACCCATCGGCGGCTTTTTCGGAACCGGCGCCGACCGGCGCCGTCGCGGACGAGGGGGCTTAAACCTCCGGGGCTGAACATCGGAGTATGGAAACCGTCCTGATCACCGGGTGTTCCTCGGGGATCGGCGCGGCGACGGCCCGCGCGTTCGTCGAGGAGGACTGGACCGTCTACGCTACCGCCCGCGACACGGACGACGTCGTCGACCTCGCCGACGCGGGGTGTGAGACCGCGGAACTCGACGTGACCGACGGCGAGCAAATCCGGGCAGTCGTCGACCGGATCGTCGAGGAGACCGGGCGAATCGACTGCCTCGTCAACAACGCGGGCTACGCCACCTACGCCCCGGTGGAGGACACCCACCTCCGGGACGTCCACCGCCAGTTCGACGTGAACGTGTACGGTCCCCATCGGCTCACACGCGCGGTGCTCCCCCACATGCGCGAACAGGAGGACGGCACGATCGTCAATCTCTCCAGCGTCAACGGCCGGATCGCCCATCCGATGAGCGGCGTGTACAGCGGGTCGAAGTTCGCACTCGAGGCCATGAGCGATGCGCTTCGGACCGAGGTCGCCGGGGGCGGGATCGACGTGGTCCTAGTCGAACCGGGGCCGGTCGACACGGACTTCTGGGATCGCGCGGCGGCCGAGGAGGCGATTCCCGAGGCGGACCGGACCCCGGCGTACGAGAGCTTCTACCGCGCCGCCGACGACGCCGGGGCCGTCGGGAGCGGGCGCCCGATCGCGATCGAGCCCGAGGCCGTGGCCGGGACGGTTCTCAACGCCGCCAGCTGCACCGACCCGGCGGCCCGGTACCCGGTCGGCACGTTCGCACGGCTGGCGCTTCTGGGTCGGTTCCTCCCCGACAGCTGGCGGGACCTGATCTACCGGATCGCCGTGAAACTCGTGAGGTAGATCACGCCGACAGACAGGCGGCCACGAGCCGGAGGCTCTCCTCGCCGCGGACCTCCTCGGCGAACAAGGGGACGCGTGCGACGCCGTGGTCACGGAACAGGTCCTGTGCGGACGCCAGGGCGTCCTGCTGGACCTCCCAGCGGCGGGCGCAGAACGCACAGTCGTCGAGGTTCGGCGAGACGAACGCGTCGCCCACCTCGCCTCCGGTCACGTCCGCCAGGTCCTCCATGACCCGGTTGACGACGACCATGCCGACCGGGATCCCGAAGGCGTCGAGCCGGTCGCGCAGGCGCTCCGATTCGAGCACGCTCATCTCCTCGGGCACCATCACGATCCGGAAGTCGGTGCGGGCGGGGTCCCGCAACGTCCCCCGGAGACGTTCGATGCGCTCCTGGAGTTCCTCGAGGTCGTCGACCTCCTCATCGGAGAGGCCGTCAGCCGTCCCGGCCTCCTCCGGTCCGCCGTCGTCGCCGAACAGCCCGCCGACCCGGTCCATCACACCGCCGATGGTCTGGCGGAGTTTGAGCGCCCGCCCGACCATCGAGTCCATCACGTCCGGGAGTTCGAGCAGGCGCAGGGTGTGGCCGGTCGGCGCGGTGTCGACGACGACGCGCTCGAAGCGGTCGTCGTCCATGAACCGCAGGAGCTGCTGGACCGCCGCCGCCTCGTCAGTGCCGGGCATCGAGGAGAGTCCGGCGCCGCCGTCGCCGGTCTCGGGCGCCACCGAGTCCAACAGGTCGCCCATGCCGCCGAGCCCGCCGAAGCTGCCGTCCTCCTCGAACAGGGGCGTCTCGGCCATCGCGGCGTCGGGGTCGATCTCGACGCCCCAGGCGGGGTCGTCGGCCGTGATCCGCGTCGGTTCGGCGTCGACCTCGACGCCGACCGCGTCCGACAGCGAGTGGGCGGGATCGGTCGAAACGACGAGCGTCCGCACGCCGTCTGCCGCGCTGGCCAGCCCCGTCGCAGCGGCCATCGTCGTCTTGCCGACGCCGCCTTTCCCCCCGTACAGCACGTACTCCGGGGCGTCCGCCCCGATCTCCTCGACCGCCTCGACGTCGAGGTCGTCCTCGACCGCCGCCACGTCGATGTCGTTCTCGACGGGCTCGGCGTCGGGATCTTCCTCGGCTTCGGCTGCGTCGGGATCAGTCATACCCTCGCTGGGCGACGGAGGCTTGTGTACCCGTCGGTCCCGACGAAGTGGTCCGGTCGCCAGTTAGCCGAAGTACCGCGCCAGCCGTTCCCCGGCCTCCGCGATCCGGGGTGTACACAGCGCGAACCGGAACCACTCGGACCGGTCCTCGCCGAACGTCTCCCCGGGCATGGCCGCGACGCCGGCCTCGTCGATCAGTCGCTCCGCGTTCTCCATCGTCCCGGGGAACCCCTCGAAGCGGGCCATGACGTAGAACCCGCCGTCCGGCTCCAGATACGCCGCGCCGATCGACGCCAGCGCGTCCGTGAACGTCCCCAGGCGGTCCCGGAGCCGGCCGCGGTTCCGGGCGTAGTAGTCGGGATCGGTCTCCCCGAGCGCGTGGAGCACCGCGTGCTGTGCCGGGCGGCTGCCGGCAACGTTCACGAGCATGTGGCGGGTCCTGGCGGCGTCGACGTGCTCCCGGGGAACGACGGCGTAGCCGACGCGAAACCCCGTGATCGCGAGGGACTTCGAGAAGCTGTTCGTGACGATCCGGTTCGGCGAGTCGACGGCGAGCGCGCTCTCGAACCCGCCGGCGAGGTCGAAGTGGTCGTAGGTCTCGTCGGACACGAGGAGGGCGTCGTTCGCCTCGGCAACCTCGACCAGTTCGCGCATCGTCGCTCCGTCGTACACCGCGCCGGTCGGGTTGTTGGGCGTGTTCGCGACGATGCAGGCCGTCGCGTCGCTCGCGGCCGAGCGAACCCTCGCGGGGTCGAGACTGCCGTCCGACTCGGTGGGGACGTACCGCGCCCGCCCGCCGAGCATCCCGGTCCGCCCGGCGTAGTAGGGGTAGACGGGGTCGGTGAGGATCACCTCCTCGCCCGCATCCCGGTCGAGCGCGCGGGCCATCGCCAGGTAGTTCGCCTCGCCGGCGCCGTTGGTGACGATCACCTGCTCGCGGTCGACGTCCCGCCGGGCGGCGATCTCCTCGCGTAATTCGGCGAGCCCCTCGCTCGGCGGGTAGTGAAACGCCTCCGCGTCGCGCTCCGCGTACGCCGCGAGTCCCTCCCGGATCGCCTCCGGCGGTTCCCAGTCGGGGCTCCCATCGGCCATGGCGACCACGTCCCGGTCCGCGCCGGCCGCGTACGCCATGACGCGGTAGAACAGCGGGCGGTCGTACTCCATGCACCTGTTCTGTGGGGCGCGGCTCCTGTGTCTTTCGTCGGCGCGGGCGATCGGTGAGACTCCACTCATCGGCCCGCCGGCGCGGACCGTGCGGTTGAAACCCTCCCGGTCCCGAGGCGGGAATCGATGGACGAGGGCGAGACGGTGGTCGGCGTCGGGGAGGTTCCGGACGACTCCACGGTCGTCTTCCGCGTCGAGGACGACGACGGCGAGGTGATCGAGGCGGTCCTCCTGGAAACGGACGGGGGAGTGATCGCGTGGCGCAACTACTGCCAGCACATGACCCACATCAACCTCGACAAGGGGTCCGGTGCCGCGATGCGGAACGGCGAGATCGTCTGCACCAATCACGGCGCCATGTTCGACGCCGGGACCGGCGAGTGCACGTTCGGCCCGTGTGAGGGTGCCTTTCTCAACCCCGTCGACGTGGCGGTCGACGACGGCGACGTCGTCCTCGTGGACTCGGCCTACGAGTTCGTCGGCGTCGGGCCGGTCCAGGAGGACGACGGCGACCTCTCCTCGACGTCGAACATCGAGTTTTAGAACGGTCCGACCTGGGAGTACCCCAGCACGGTTTCACAGTCCGGACAGAGGTACACTGCCTGGGAGCCGTTCGTTCCGGGCACGTCGCCGGTGGTCACGTCGACGTCCGCGATCGGGTCGAACGCCGCCTCGCAGTTCGGGCAACTCGCCATGCGTTCGGTACGGGCCGACGGCGACAAATCGGTTCCGGGTTCCGGGAGCGTCCCGCCCGGCGCGATCAGCGGATCGTGACTTCGGGCTCCGCGACCGACTCGCTCCTGCACTCCGGACACCGCGAGGGGCGGTTCAGCGGGTGGTCGAAGCCGTCGAACCCACAGTCCCGGCAGGCCGGCGGCGCCACGAGGAGTTCGCCGTCGGCCGAATCCAGCGATCTGGCGACGTGTTCGAGGTCGTCGACGACCGCCTCCGGCGTCGCGTCGAGCTCCGCGGCGAGTTCGCTCGGCGTGAACGCCCGCCCCGTGAGCAGGTCCGCGATCCGCTCGCGTCTGGTTTGCACACGCGTCCCTTCGGAGAGGATGGAAAAGGACTTACCGGCTTCCGGTCGTGCATGGGGGTATGGATGCCGTCGTTCTCGCCGGGGGCTACGCGACGCGACTGTGGCCGATCACGAAACACCGCCCGAAGATGTTTCTCCCGGTCGGGGACTCGACGGTCGTCGATCGGATCTTCGCCGGACTGGAGACCGACGACCGGATCGACTCCGTGTACGTGTCCACGAACCAGCGGTTCGCGAGCGAGTTCGAGGACCACATCGCGGCAAGCCCATTCGAGAAGCCGGAACTGTCGATCGAGGAGACCACCAGCGAGGACGAGAAACTCGGCGTGATCGGCGCGCTCGATCAGCTGATCGACCGCGAGGGGGTCACCGACGACCTGCTCGTGATCGCCGGCGACAACCTGCTCAGTTTCGACCCCGGGGCGTTCGTCGATTACTTCTACGAGGAGGAGACGCCGACGATCGCCGCCTACGACGTCGGCAGCTACGACCGCGCGACCTCCTACGGCGTCGTCGAACTGGACGGCGAACGGGTCGTCGACTTCCAGGAGAAGCCCGAGAACCCAAAGAGCACCCTCGTCTCGATCGCCTGCTACGCGTTTCCGGCGACGGGACTGGACCTGATCGGGGAGTATCTCGCGGGCGAGAACAACCCCGACGAGCCGGGGTGGTTCATCCAGTGGCTGCACACCCGCGATGCGGTCCGGGCGTTCTGCTTCGAGGACGCGTGGTTCGACATCGGCACGGCCGAGAGCTACCTCGAGGCGGTCGCGTGGACGCTCGGTGGCGACGCCATGGTCGCCGACGACGCGACCGTCAGGAACAGCGACGTCGGCGCGAACGTCCAGATCATGGGGGACGCGGAGATCCGGGACTCCACGATCCGTGACTCGGTCGTGTTCCCGGGGGCGACCGTCGTCGACTGTGACCTGCGGGACTCGATCATCGACGAGGACACCCACGTCGAGGGGCTGGATCTGGCGGGCGCGCTCATCGGCGCCCACACGCGCCTGGCCAACGGTGAGTAGCCACGGGTGGCCAACCGGGGGTAACCGTTACACCGCCGGCCGCCATCGGATCAGGTATGGACGCCGAAGCCACGATCCGCGAGTACTACGACGCCCTGCGGGAGGGAAAGGACCTCCCGCCGTACTTCGCAGATGACGACGGACTCGTCAAGTTCGGCATCTCCGAGCAGCTGTGTGGGTACGACGCCGTCTCCGAGGGCCTGCGCGAGCAGACCCGCACGACCGAGGACTGGACGGTGCTGAGCCGGGGGCTCCGGGTGACCGAGCGGGAGCGTCACGCGTGGTTCACCGACGACGTTCTGATGGCGTGGACGGACGTGGAGACGGGCGCGCGCCGCCGTTTCGATTCGCGGTGGAGCGGGACCCTGGAGGATCGGGACGGCTGGGCGTTCGTGGGGATGCACGTGAGCGCGGCTCGCGAACTGTGATGGTGATCGGTACAGTCCCTTACCGGTGCTCGCCGCCACCGGGGGAGGCCAGCACCGGTGAACAGCCACACCGGTCATTATGAGTGCGTCGCGTCCGGCACGGGCGACGAGGTGACGATCCCTCAGATGTCGGTGGCGTCCGCCACCCCGACGATCGCGCTACACGCGGGACACTCGTAGACGACGCCGCTCGTGACCCGCGTGTCGGAGACGGCGAGTTCGTCGATGTCCTCGCCACAGTCCTGGCAGTGGCCCATGGGTGGGAATGGTGTCCGCGGGATAATAAAAACCGGCGTGGGGGTTACGACGGCGCCAGCCACGCGTCGATGACGTCGATCGAGCCCCTGGTTCCGTCCCAGCGCGTCTCGTAGTCGAGCTCGATCCGGCGGTCCATGTGCGGGCCGTCGACGACCAGCGTTTCGAACTCCCCGCCCTCGCCGAGGAGGTGGACGCCGTACTCCTCGTTGAGGGCGCGGAGCTCTTCTAGCGCCGCCCGGTCGAGCGCCCGGCCGAGCCAGGACTTATCGAGGCCGCGGGCGGCGACCCGGACGATCCGGATCTCGAAGCCGGCCTCGAGCATCGCCTCGGCCAAGTCGCCGGGATCTCCACCCCAGAGGGGCGCGTAGAGGTCGATTCCCAGGCGCTCGCACATCCCCCGGATGCGCGAGGTCTGGTACTCGCTCTCGACGGCGCCGGCGGTGACGCCCACGAGGCCGACCTCGGCGTCGAGGTCCGCCAGCGCCGCTTCGAGGGGTGCGAGTTCCCGATCACCCTGTGCGCCGGAGTCCGTCGCCGCCTCGGCGTCGAACTCCTCGGGATCGACCTCCACGAGCGGCAGACCGACGCTCTCGGCGGCCAGCCCCGCTAGCCGCGTCGCGGGGACGTGGTACATGTAGGAGGCCTCGCCGGGGTGGACCGTGACGAGGTGGGACACCTCCCGATCCGACGCCAGGGCGCGGTACAGCGCCCACGAGGAGTCCTTGCCTCCCGAAAAGAGGCTCGCCCAGGTTCCGGTCATGGGTGGAGGTTGGTCCCCGGAGATAAACGCTCACTCATCTCTGGGCGGCGCGTCCGAGTCGGCGAACTCCCGTTCCCGCCCCGGGAGGGAGGTGCCGCTGATGCGGGCGGCGATCCGGAACCCCACTAGCGAGACGAGCACGCCGGCGACGACGAACACGGCGAGGCGTTCGGTGGCCGAGAGCGCGAACGACGAGACCGAGACCACGCCGGCCTCCAGCCCCGGGAACACGATCGGGTCGATCGGTGGCTGCTCGGCGCGCTGGAGAAAGTACGCGGCGAACCCCCTGACGACGATCCCGGTCGCGAGCGCGCCGAAGGGGAGGTTCAGGTACGCGCTCGACAGCTCCTCGCTCCGGATGGCCTCGTCGAACAGCCGGCCCGTGCTCGCGGTGAGCGCCGCCAGCGCGAGCCAGGGCACGCTGTGGTAGACGAACGTCATCAGCCCGATGATCGCACCCCCGGTTCCGTCGACCGGCGCGGTCACCTCGAGGGTGCCGAGTGACACGCCGACGAGCGCGAGGCCGCCCGCGACGACGTAGGTGACGATCGACACGCGCCCCGAGTAGAAGGCGTCGCGGGCCTGTGCGGGAATGTCCTCGACCGTCTCGTCGATTCCCAGTCCCTTGTACAACAGAAAGCCGCCGATGACGGCGGTGATCGTCGCGAACGCGGCCGCGATGCCGGCGAACGTGACGATGATCGGGAAGGTGAGAAGCGCGAGTCCGACCGGCACGAGAACGCTCTCCCTGAGTTCCTCGTCGCCGAGAAACTGCTTGAGGAGGTAGTACGTGGACTCCAGGTCGTGGGTCTGCCTGACGACGACCCGGTCGACCGAGTCGACCCGGACGCGGCTCTCGATGATCGGGACGACGCGCTCGTCCTCGGCGGAATCCAGCACGACGATCACTGCGTCGGGACTGTGCTCGGCGACGAGGTCGTCGATCGCCCGTGCGATCGCGCGATCGGACCCCACTGCCGAGTCGCCGGCGCCCGACATGGCCGCCACGGTCGCCTCCTCGCCCTCCTCGGCGATGTCCCCGGTGACCCGGAGCGCCTCCAGGAGGCAGTTCACCTCGCTGTCCTCCGGGTCCGCGACGCCGATCTCCGTGACGAGGCGCGCGACCGCGTCCTCGCCGACGACGGGCGTCTCGACGCCGGCCTCACGGTAGATGCCGCCGTCGCGGTCGACGGAGACCACCAGCGTTGCCATCAGGGAAACGAATCACCCGACGACGTAAAAATCTCGTGACTGCCCCGGTCGTCGCTTCCGCCGTGATCAGTCGGCAGTTTCGCTCGACCGGTCGCTCGCGGAGCCGATCTCCCCGACCACCTCGTCGCCCCGTCCGGAGGGGAGCGTTCCACGGAGGCGGTTCGCGACGGCGCGGGCCTCCTCCATCTCGACGCGTGCGACCGCCCTGATGAGGGCGACGGCGCGTCTGTCCTGCGCGCGCTGCCAGGAGGCCTCCCGGGACTCGAAGGTGCGGATCGCCCGCAGAAAGTCCACCTTCGAGAACTCCGGCCAGTAGGGCGCACAGAAAAACACCGCTGCCTCGTTGCCGTTGGCGTACCAGGGCAGGAAGTTCGAGGTCCGTTCATCGCCCCCCGTGCGGACGATGAGATCGACCTCCCGGACCTCGTGGCCGTACAGCCGTTTCTCGATCGCCGCGACGCCGATGTCCTCGGGCAGGAGGTCACCCTCCTCGACGGTGGCGGAGACGTCCCTGGCGGCGCGCAGGAGTTCGTTGCGCCCGCCGTACGCGAGCGCGATGTTGAGCCGGAAGCCGTCGTGGTCCCGGGTGCGTGACTCCGCGTAGTCGACCGCGTCCCGGACACGCTCCGGCAGGCGGTCGATCTCGCCGATCGCGCGGATGCAGACGCCGTTCTCGTGGACGCGGTCCGCGTCGGCGAACTCCCGGAGCTTCGATTCGATCAGGTCGAACAGGTGTTCGCGTTCCTCGGGCTCCCGGTTGAAGTTCTCCGTGGAGAACGCGTACAGCGTGAGCTCGTCGATCTCCAGTTCCCCACACCAGTCCAGCACCTGCTCGGTCGTCTCCGCGCCGGCCTCGTGGCCCTCACTGGCGTCCGCTCCCTGCTTTCGCGCGTACCGCCGGTTCCCGTCCTGGATGATGGCGACGTGGCCAGGCGTCCCCGATATCTCCCGTTTCAGCAGGTGCTCGTAGGCGTCGGTGATCCGGCCCCGGAGCCACGAGCGTGCCTGGTACATACCGGATGGTCGCCGTTCAGCCATATGTGTGTTCTGTCATCGATCGGTGACGGTCCCGAACCGTGAGGGGTATGTTTCGGGGCGACGACCTGTGCGTATGACCGACGCTGTCGACGAGGACCTCCGCCGCCGGACCGAGGCGCTGCTCGAACCCGGCGATATCGAGCTCGTCGGGGCGATCGTCCGGACCGACATTCCGGGAGAGGACGACCTGGCGATGACCGACGCAACCCTCGAGGTCGGCGAACTCATCGCCGAACACGCCGGGGTCGAGGAGTGGTACGCCCATTCGGGCAACGACGACCCCGAGTTCGCCTCCAACCAGCACCAGGGCCGCACGATGGACGAGGAGTTCGTCTGGGAGTGCCAGCAGCTCCTCCGGGATGGTACCTTCGACCTCGTCTTCTACTACGAGGCGACGGTCGACCAGGAGGCACTCCTCGGATCGATCCGGGACGCGGGGTACCGCGTCACGGGCGTCGAGGGCTCCCATTAGGGGTCCCACTGGCGCGCGAACTCGTCGGCCGACCGCTCGCCCGATTCGACGGAGTCGGTCAGACAACGCATCTCCGCGGGGTTGAGCCGGTACCGCCGCTGGGTGTCGCGCGCGACCAGCGACCGCGTGTCCAGTTCCGCGAGAAAGCTCCCGACGGCCTCGGTGTCGAGGGGAACGCACGTCGTGAGTTCGTCCAGCCGCATCGGCGCCCGCGCGACCAGCGCCGCGACGATCGACCACGCGTGTTCGTGGTTGCAAAGCGAGTCCCGGTGGGCGGCGTCGATCGCCGTGACGACCGGCTCGGCGTGCAGCAGGTCGAGCATCTCGCCGATCCCCGGGTCAGTTTCCGGGGGGACCGGCGCTGCGGCCGCCTGCAGGCGCTCGCCCTTCCGGCGCAGCCGTTCCATGTGCTCGTCGATCAGGTCATCGTCGACGCCGCGGCCCTCGCCCTTCGCCGCGAGGAG
>CAYSJP010000014.1:12397-18896 GCA_964431395.1 uncultured Halobacteriales archaeon | reverse complement strand
AGGATGCAGTCGGCCTCGACGTAGTCCTCGGCGTGGACCGAGGAGGCGCCGTAGCCGTACACCGTCGCCAGCCCCTCGACGGTCGGGGCGTGACACAGCCGGTTGCAGTTGTCGACGTTGTTCGTCCCGAGCACCTGGCGGGCGAACTTCCCCATCAGGTAGTTCTCCTCGTTCGTCGCCTTCGAGGAGGCGATCACGGAGACGGCGTCCGTCCCGTGGTCCTGCTGGACACCCCGCAAACCCGCGACGACCCGCTCGTAGGCCTCCTCCCAGGTCGCCTCCCGGAGTGAGCCGTCCTCGCCGCGCACGAGCGGTTCGGTGATGCGATCCTCGGAGTGAACGAACCCGTAGCTGAACTTGCCTTTCACGCACGTGGAGATGCCGTTGACCGGGGCCTTCTCCGGATCCGTCGGCCGAACAGCCAGAATCTCGTCGTCGTCGGCGTACACGTCGAAGCGACAGCCGACCGCACAGTACCCGCAGGTCGTGTCCTCGACGGTGAGTTCCGAGAGCCTGCCCTCCCCGACGGTCTGGGCGATCTGGAACAGTTTGCCCTCCGAGAGCGTGTCGGCCGCGATGTCCTCGGCGAGGTGTTCGACGTTCTGTAACGCCTGTTCCTTCGCGCGCTGCATCATGCCCGCAACTCCCTTCTTTTCCTTCTCAGACATCGGTATCACCCCCGGCATCGTCGCCGGGCCCGTCGGTCGCCCACGGATCACCGTCAACGCCGTCGAGCCAGTCGGTCCCGTCGTCGCGTTCGCCCCCGGGGTCACTCTCCTCGGAGCGCCCGTCGTCCCTGTCGGGCAACGCACCGATCTCGATCGGTTTCCCGCCGGTGCCGCCGTCCGTCTTCGTCTCCTGTCGGTCGTCGCCGTCCTCGCGTTTCATCGGGGTCATGAGCCGGCCGTCCTCCCCGCTCGACTCCAGTTTCGATCCGATGCTGTTCTCGTGGTTGAACCCGGGGATTCCGAGCGTGGCGACGTCCTCTATGCCCTTCTCGACGAGTGACCCGGTCGGACAGACCGTGACGCAGTGCCCACAGGAGACACACGTCGAGTCCGCCATCGCCTCGGCGCCGTTCTGGAAGCCGATCCGCGTGTCCTCGCCCGATCCTTCCAGGCGGAGGACGCCCTCGACCTGCACGTCGTTGCAGGCCTCCACACACCGGTTACAGAGGATGCACTTGTTGCGGTCGATCTGGATGAACGAGGAGGAGTCGTCGAGCGGTTCGTAGGCGTCCCGGTCGTCGAGAACGCCGTACCGGGGCTCCTCGACGTCGTTCTCGATGGCGACGTCCTGGAGTTCACACCGTCCGTTCTTCCCGCAGGTCGTACACCGCAGGTTGTGATCCGAAAGCACCAGATCGAGGTTGACGTCGCGGGCCTCGGTCGCCCGCTCGGCGTCGGTCTCGACCGACAGGCCGTCCTCCGCGGGGTGACTGCACGCCGGAACGAGCCCGTGGGCGTCGGTCTCGACCATGCAGGTGCGACACTCGCTGCGCGGCCCGATCAGTTCCTCGTCACCATACGAGCACAGCGCCGGGACGTACGCCTCCGTCGCGGCGGCCTCGACCGCGTCCAGGAGCGTCGCTCCCGGGCCGACGGTCACCTCCCGGCCGTCGACCGACACCGTTGCCTCGGTTTCGGCGCCGACGTCCGGGTCGGTCGCCGTCCCCGGCCGGATGCCCTCCGTCAGCGCCGGCACGTCGTCGCGGCGGTCCGAACTCATGCTGGCACCTCCTGTGGGAGGTCGGCAGTACACGCTCCCGCCGGACACCGGCCGTCGGCGTGGTCCGCGAACTCCCCCTCGAAGTGCTCCAGCGCCGTCGCCACCGGCCGGGTCAGATCGCGGCCGAAGTCACAGATGCTCGTCGAGCGCATCACGCGGAGGAGTTCCTCGATTCCCTCCGGGCGGAACGACCCGTCGTACACCTCCCGGAGCAGGTTCGTGAGCTGTGTGGAGCCCTCGCGACAGGGGACACACCGGCCGCAGTTCTCCGCCTTTCCGTACCGGGCTTTCTCGCCGACGTAGGCGACGACACACCGATCCTCGCCGAGCAGGTCGATCACGCCCTCGGTGCCGAGTCCGGCGGCATCGAGCGCGTCCGGCCCGGCAGCGACGTCGAGGTCGGGTGTGAGACCGCCGAACTGCCCGCCGACGCAGGCCGCCTTGAACTCCCCCTCGACGGTGACCGCGTCCCGGACCGCGGACAGGGACGCACCCTCCGGGAGTTCGATCGTCGCCGTGCCGTCACCGCGGGCGGTCACGACGCGGGTCGGGTCGGCGCCCTCGAGCGCGCGGACGACCTGTGCGAACGTCCGGGGCGTGTGAATCAGCGTCGGCCGTCCGTGCAGGCCCTCGGCGGCCGGTCCGGGCGGCCGGAGACGCGCCTCGAGGCGGTCCGTGCCCTCGATGGCCTCCAGCGCCATCGTCGGTTCGGCCGCTCTGTGTTCGTCGGGTCCGGTCACGACGTCGACGTCGACGTCGGCCCCGCCGGGGTGATCGTCGCCGTCGAGAGCGCTCGCGGCCTCGGCGGCGCGTTCCCGGGCGAGGGCGTCCGCCTCCGAGAGGTAGACGACCACCCTGTCGGCACCGACGGCGTCCGCTGCAGCGAGCGCACCCTCCAGCGGGAGGAACGGCACCGATTCGAGCAACAGGGCGTCGCCGAGCGACCCGTGTGCGTTGACGACGATTGCGGGGGTGTCCGTCGCTGCCGCGACGTCCTCCCACACCCCTCCGACCGTGTCGTCGGCGGCGGCGTCCCCCCAGCCCCGTCCGGTGACCGACCGCGCCGCGGCGAGAACGTCGTCGGCTTCCCCCGACAGCGCACCGAAGCCGCCGGCGGAGCGGTAGTCGTCGGGATCCGCGGGACGGACCCAGCCACACCGGCCGAGCACCGACCGCGTCCCGGTATCGAGCGGCGGGAGTCCGGGGACCGGGAGCGTTTCCATCTCCTCGTCGTGGTCGACGACCGCATCGGCCACGCCGGTCGGCAACCCGTCGTCCAGTTCTCTCGCGACTGACTGCGCTTTCGATGGCGTGCATGCCGTGACGAACGCGGTCCGACCCTCCCGGGACACGGAGAGGAGCGGTTCGAGCGCGTCGGCGCCGGTCGGTCCGACCGAACGGATCGGTACATCGGTTGCCTCCCGCATCGCCGTGCCGAGCTCCCCGTGGCCGGATCGCGCCGCGATCCGACACACCGTGTTGCCCGGTGACGTTACACTCATTTCCCTGCTGTATGCTGCCAAGGAACGAGCAAAAGTCTTTGGTCGGAGTCATCTGGCGGCGCGAACCCCTAAAGGTTAACCCGTTCCATATAGTATCAGATCCTGGTAATGAACGATTTGACCGGATTCCAGCGCGATCTGCTGTACGTCATCGCAGGCCTCGGCGATCCACACGGACTGGCGATCAAGGACGAACTCGACGGGTACTACGATTCCGAGATTCACCACGGCCGGCTGTATCCGAACCTCAACACGCTCGTTGATGAGGGGTTCGTCGAGAAGGCCGAGCGGGACAAGCGGACGAACATCTACATGATCTCCCCGAAGGGGCGGCGGGAACTCGGTGCCCGTCGCAGCTGGGAGAACCAGTACGTCGGAAAGGACGTGATTCGGGCGTACGATACGGGGGAGTCCGATCCGGACGGGGAGTGACCCGACCGGGAGGATCCGGCGATGACGCGACCGGGGAAGTCCAGCGACGGCCCCCTCGCCGCGAACGGCGGGATTCTCCACCGATCGACCGACGCCGAGGCGCCCGGTCCCCGGGTGTCGCACGAACGGCGAGTGTCCGTGGTCAGGACGCCTCGAGTTCGTCGATCCGCTCGACGATCAGTCTGGTCGCCGCGGTCCGGTTGTCGTTACCGATTTCGTGTGCCAGGACCGCCTCGGCCTGCTCGACGGTTTCGACTTGCTGGATCGCGTCCCGCAACGGATCGCCCGTCTCGTATTCGCCGGACCGGATCACCGGATCGAACTCGTCGTCGAGCGGTTCCAGCCCGTCCGCAGCAGCCAGAACGTCGCCCTGGCGGGCGAGGAGTGTCCGGATCGGAGTCTCCCCGGAAACGGCCCGGTCGAGTTCCGTGACCGCCCTCGCGAAGTCACCGAGCGATGCCTCGGTCGCGGGATCGACGTTCACGAGCTCCCGGATGAGCTCCTCGTACCCCTCGGTGAGCCGGGAGACGAGCTGCCGGTACTCTGGTTCGCTCGACACGCCGGCCTCGATCGCGTTCCCGGTCAACTGGACGATCTCCCGGGCGGCTCCGCTGTCGAACGTATCGGCGACTTCGGAGAACACCTGCTCCGTGTCCGCTATCGACCGCTCTATCTGGTTCGAGCCGGACTCGGGCTGTTGGATCTCCAGCGACGCCACGTCCACCGTCTCGCGGCCAGCGGGTCCGGGGACGGCCAGCTCGAGGGGATAGCTCCCGGCGTCTAGCGGACCGTCGATGGACGGCTCCTCCACGATCTCGAGGCCGACGTCCGGCGAGGCGGTCAGGGACTCCCCGGTTTCGGCGGCGGACGTATCGAAACTGACGGTCACGGTGTCGGTCGATCCCGGGCGGAACCGGGCGGCGAGTCGGTAGTTCGTCTGATCGTCACCGATCCGGAGCAGGACGTCCTCGGCGTCGCCCGTCGCCAGCCCGATGTCCACAGTCCCCCCGCCCTCGGTGCCGTAGGAGTCAGAACTGAACTGGGGCTCCTCGGGCGGCTCCTCGATCCGGCCCTGTGACTCGATCCACTCCGCGGTTTCGGCCACCAGTCCCTGGGCGTGGGCCACGCGGTGGACGTGCTCACTCTCGGAGACGTCCCCGGCGTCCCCGAGAACGTCCTCGAGTTCCTCGACCGCCTCGTCGTACCGGTCGAGAGCGACCTCCGGGACCGCATCTACCCCGGCGAGTTCCTCCACGACCGCCTGTTCGTCTTCGAGCGCGTCGTTGGCGAACTCGACGTACGCATCCGCCTCCTCGTGGTCGTCGTTATCGATGGCCTCCGAGGTAGTCTCGACGACGTCTTCAGCAGCTGGAGCGTCGAAGCGCTCGGCCAGCAGGCGGAACGACAGCCGCTTGTGATGGAGCGTCGATTTCAGGAGTTGCCGTTCCATCGCTCCCAGCCGCTCCGCTAGCTCCTTGACGCGATCGTCCAGCTCCGACAGTTCGTCCTGGATCCGGTCGGCGACCCCCAGGTCGACGCTGTCGGCGGCGTCGTCGCCGTCGACGCTCACGGAGCCGTCGGAGGAGTTGAGGGCGACGTCCCCACCGGGGTTCGAGACGCCCTCGACGCTCACCAGCGCCCCCGTCTGCGCAGCCGTCACCTCGTGTGGGTTGTCGAAGTCCGCCGCGTGGCGGGCGATCGCGGCGTAGAGCATGTCGTTCGTGTAAACGTGGGCCCGCGACTCCGCGTCGGTCACCCGGGACCACCCGTCGTCGGTGCCCGTCGCGAACCGGCCGAGATAGATCCCGTCCTCGCCTCCGGACCCACATGAGCGGAGGGTGCCGTCGTCGCCCTCCGCGTGCGACGTCGCGATCTGCCGAAGCGCGTCGTCCTCCGGGTCCGGCGTGCCCGATCCCCCGAACTCGTCCGAACCGGGGAAGTCGATCTCCCGGACGCGCTTGAACTCCTCGGCGGGCGATCGGGCCTCGATCGCGAAGATCTCGAGGACCCGGTTGTACGTGCACTCCTCGCCACAGGCGTCTTCCGACCCCGGAACGGGGACGGATTCCCTGACGCAGTCGTCGTAACTGATGTACAGGGAGGCCGGATCCGGCACCTCGTCGAGGTCGATGTCCTCGGTGGCCGCGGTCTCGACGACGATCGGGTGCCCACAGCTGTCGAAGGCGAGACCGGGTTCGATCGTGACCGACAGCGTCTCGTCGTCCGCCTCCACGGTCGTCTCCAGGCCACAGACGATCCCCTCCCCGAGGACGTGCTGTGCGAGCACCCGCAGCCGGTTCCGGTGGTATCGCTGTTCGGCCTCCATGTCCCGGGCGGTCATCAGCTTCCCGTGGAAGAACCGGTTCCGCTCGAAACTGTGCAGTCCGCATTCGGTCGTGTCGTGTGTTTGCGGTTGTTCTGTCATGGTCTTTAATTACGAGATGGTCGTGTCCCTGCCGATGCGCGCCTGGAGGCCCACCCGGCCGTCGTCCTCCCGGGACCGGAGCACCGAGTCCTTCCCGAGGCTGGACTCCTGGACGGTGAACTCGCGGTGGGGGAGTCGGGTGTTGATGCCCAGATAGGAGTTGCCACCCAGCTGGATCCACGGCTGGAGCTGGACCGCCCGCCCGACGGTGTGTGCGGGCTGTTCCCGGTCGACGATGCGGTTTACCGTCCGGACCGCCTCGTCGTCGAACCACGAGCGCACCAACACGAGAAAGCACTGCGGGCAGGGGATCAGCCGCTCGTAGGCATCCCTGACTGCCGGGTCGTCGATACAGTCCAGGTCGGCGTGCTCCAGGAGATAGACCGCCCGGTCGTGCGACGGCTCCCCGGCA
>CAYSJP010000014.1:0-12297 GCA_964431395.1 uncultured Halobacteriales archaeon | reverse complement strand
ACCCTCGTCGGTCGCATCATCGGCGGCCGTGTCATCGACGGAGCGGGGTGACTCTTCCGCCGTACCGTCCGGCAGGAATCCGGCGAGCGTCTCCTCCGGATCGGCTGTGAGGGGCGGCGGTTCGCCCAGCCGCGTCCGCGCGGGGGAGGTGTGCCGGAGGTACAGCCGGACGACCGCGAGGATCCCCGCCGTGGTTCCCCGGCGCTTGAACAGCGCGGGGGCGGCGGCGACGAGTTTCCGCCGCGCCGGCTCCGGCCAGGTTTCGCCCGCCTCGACCGCGAGCCAGTCGCCCAGCCACGACAGCGCCGTCGGCGGGGCGCCCGCCGGATCGAGGTACCGGGTCATTGCCTCGAGTTCCTCGTCGACGTCGACGAAGGCGCTCTCGAAGATCGACAGGAACCGTTCGAGAAAGGCGGCGCTGGCCTGATCCTCCTCGTAGACGGCCGGGAGATACCGGAGGTACGACTGGCGCGGGAAGTAGGCCCGGAACGCGTCGATCCGGGGGGTCGCGAACCGGTCGCCGACGAGCTCCAGTTCGACCCACAGGTATCGACCCTCGGCGTCGGACAGGAGCGCGTCCTGCGGGTTCGGTCGGTCCATGGTCGTCCAGTCGACGCCCCGGACGTCGTCGCGATCCGCCAGCAGCTGCCGGGCCCCTTCGATCCACGACTCCGCGCTGGCGGGCGGAACGTCGTAGATCCCCTGGCTCACGATACGGGCGACCGCGGCCGGCGTCCGATCCACGAGCGTGGAGACGTCGTCGATCCCGGCATCCCGGAGTCGTCCGCCGAAAGTGGGACCGATCCCGTCGATCGCCTCCACGTCGACCGGCTCGTCGCGCGCCGCCAGACGGGAGCGACCCTCGGCCATCCAGTCCGCGACCCGCGAGGCCGAGACGTCCAGCGTCTCGGTGCTGACGGCGCTCGCGACCGCCTCGGGGGACTGCTCGATGAGCTCGGAGAGCCCCCTGATGCCGGCACTCCTGAGCCGATCGGCGTACGTCGGCCCGATCCCCTCGACCGTCTCGAGCGCCGTCGATTCGTCGCCGTACTGGAGGTCCTCGTCGTCGGTCGCGAGGTACCGGAACCGGATCTGGGTCCCGGTCTCGGCCAGTTCGAACTCGGTGGTGATCCTGTGCCACTCGGTGCCCGCCTCCCCCGAATCGATCCGGGTGACGAGCTGGGCGTCGTAACGGTCCGTCGTCGGGTTCACCCGGCGCTCCGTCGCCCGTTCGAGGAAGACGACGCGGGCCGGCTCGCCCACGACGGCGTAGAGGCCGTCCGGGCGACCGCGAGCACCGCCGAGCGACAGCGCGAGACTCGACGCTGTCTCGGAGATCCCGCCGATGCGCTCGAACGCCTCCCCCCGGTGGCGATACAGCGTCGGCTCGCCGTCCGTCCCGGAGACCGCGCCGACGATCGGTGACCCCGCCGGCTCCGCTTCCACGCACGTGGCCTCGAGGTCCCCGGGGACGGCGACCGCCGAGCGCTCCGCGAACGCGTCCCCGGCATCGTACGCGCGAATCTCGTGGTCGCCCGCGCTCCCGGCGAGGACGTACGCCGTCCCGCCGTCGCTCGCGAGGTCACGCGGCGCTCCCAGGCCGTCGACGACCCGGTCGACGGTACCGGCGTCGCGGATCCTCGCGAGGAACCCGCCGTCGGTGGAGCCGTCGCCGCCGTCCAGCACGAACACGGTGTCGCCGTCCCGGTCGAGCGCGACCGGGGATCGGAACGGCGCCGTCAGGACCCACCGGGTCTGGAGCACCTGTCGGGCGTACGCCTGCACGTGGCCGTTCGCGCCGGCGACGCAGATGCTCCGCCGGGTCACCGTGATCGCCGTCGCCTCGCCGGCGTCCGCCGGCCGCCAGGTGCACGCGAGTTCGTCCACGGAGTCCCGGACGGGGTCGTATCTGAACACCTCGCCCGCGGAGGAGAGGAGGTACAGGTCGCCACAGTCGTCGAGGGCCAGGTCCACTGGCTCGAACGACCCGGGGAGCCGTTCCGGCGATCCGTAGGCGGCGTGGGTGTCGGGGGCGATCTCGACGGTTCCGTCGGTCACCGCGACGTTCGTGCCGTTCCAGTCCCGCCACGCGTCCGCCGTCGTGGTGCTGTTGAACGCGAAGTCCATCAGGGTCCACCCCCGCAGTCGTCGCGGTTCCCGCGGACGGCGACGTCGTGTGACCCCGAGTACACCAGCGAGGTCTGGCCGACGTCGATGCTGCCGTCGACGCCGGCGTCGCGCTCGCCGGGCGAGGACAGGGAGACGTCGAAGACGCAGTCGACCCCCTCGACGGCGTCGACCGTTTCGTACACCTCCGAGGGATACACGGGCCGCCCGAAGGGCCAGCCGTCCCCGTCGAACCCCCGCAGGGGGTGGAGAAAGCCGGCCAGCGCGGCCTCGATCGCCTCGATCCGACCCGCTTCGGAGTAATCGGGGGCGATCCCGACCTCGGTGCGGACCCCAACGCCGACGTACGTCGGTGGCTCTACCGTCACACGGTCCGTCACCAGCCGGTGTCGCTCGACGTGACGCCTGACGGCGTCGAGGAACCCCTCGCTCGGACGTGGGCGCTCGCGGGGACTGTACGGCACGACCACCACGCGCACCTGCTTGTGCTGCTCGCAGTCCCCGGCACCGCCGACCCGGGGGTCCGCCTCCTCGACCACCGCGGCCGCCCGCCCGAACCGGAGCCCGGGCGTGTGGGTCGCCACGTACCGGTAATCGTCGGTCGTGACGGCCCGGAACGGGGTGTCGCGCTCGCTCCGGAAGCGCGCGAGCGCCCCGTCGATCGTCTCGGCGTCCCGGCCGCCGCCGGCGCCCCGGAACTCGATCGCGACGTCCGCGAACCCCTCGCCGGCGAACCGCCAGTCCGCCCTCGCCGTCACGTTCCCCCCCGCACCCCCGCCGTGAACGTACTTCTCGGCGACGACTTCCCGGTCGGGCGGCGGGATCCGACCCCTCACCTCGTCGCCGAAGCTGATCGTTCCGGCCGCCTCGTCGAGAACGTAGTGGTGGTCGTCCGGGCCCGAGCCGTCGAACGAATCGACCCCCTCCCAGGTCTCACCCCCTACCGAGATCGTCGCGTCGAGCACAGGCGCGTGTTCGAACGCGAAGGTCTGGTCGGGGTGGGCTGTCGTTCGATCGCCCCCGTCGGGCCGGGACAGTTTCTCGCCCGTTCTCGTGGTCCGGTGTGTCGCCGTGACGGCGTTCGTGTACACGCCATCGAGTTTAGGCGGTACCTCGTGGAACGCCGCCTCGTCGCCCTCCCGGACGATCCGGCACCGGAGCCACCGGAGCGACCGGGGGTGATCGAGGATCTCGGCCGGATCGGCGTTCCAGTCGGCGGGGCGTTCCAGCCTGACGAGGCCCCCCGAGTAGAACTGCCGTGTCTCGTCGCGCAGGACGCGCAACTCCGCCCAGCCGTCGTCGTGGCGCCACGACCCGTAGTCGGGGCAGTACTCCCAGGTGACCGCGACGGACGGCTCGAAGGTCGACTCCTCGTCGCCGTGACTCGCGGGCGCGGGCAGGCCCGATTCGTGGAAGTCGATCGCCAGGTCGAGGAGTCCGCCGACGAAGGGGTCGCCCTCGAAGCCGATGTACAGGGCGCTGCCGTCCCGCGCCTCCTCGCCGAACGCCAGGAACGACATCCCCTCGTTGCGGGTGGCGGTGGTGTGGTCGGTCCGTCCGCGGGCGTGGTCCGAGACGACGGCGCCGACGGTCGCGTCCGTCAGTGTCACCGGCGTGTCCGTCTCGAAAGTCCGGACGACCCCGTCGACGTCCTCGGCGGCGAGCCGTGTCGACGCGGGCACGGTTCGGCCGACTGCGGCCGGTTGCGGGTCCATCCGGAGGTGGGCGGTCGCCGGCTGTGGTGGCTCCGGGCTCGCGCCGAGCAACGAGAGGTACGTCTCGACGTGGTCGTCGGTCACGCGGTCGAGCCGGTACAGCTCCGATTCCGCGACGAAGGCGAGCGTCTCCAGGATCGTGATCCCCGGATCGTGGGCGTTGTGGTCGGTCCACTGCTCGGAGTGAACCGGGATCCGCTTGCGGGCGTCCTCGAGCAACTCCTCGAAGGTCCGGTCGTCGAGGGAAGGGATGTCGAGTCCCATCTACGCTCCCCCCGATCGATCCGCCCGGTTCGCCCGGATCTCGTGACTGCCGCCGTGGACGAGCGTGTCAGCCGCCATGCTCGGTGTCGCGTCCCCCTCCCGTACCGTCACGGTCGCGTCCGTCCCGCGGAACCCGAGGACCACCTCCCCGACGTGGTCGACGCCGTCGATGCCCTCGAGCAGGGTGTAGAAATCCGACGGACAGGGCGGCTCGCCGAACCCCCACCCCTCGCCCTCCGGCCCGCCCGACAGCGGGTGGAGGAACGTCTCGATCGCCCCCATCGCGGTCTCCTCGAGGCGGGCGAGGCTGCCGACCCCGGCCGCGGCGAGGGTCGCCTCGACGGAGACCGCCACGTAGCTCGGACCTCGAACCACCAGCTGTTCGGGATCGCCGACGAGCGTGGCGGGGGCGCGCTCGCTCACCGCCCGCCGGACCTGCTCGCGGAGCGACACCGACGGCACTGGCTTGTCCTCCGAGGACCCGGGCACCACCAGGAGCGTCACCCAGCCGGGGGCCCGGTCGCCGGCCCGGTCCATCCCGCTCAGACACCGCACTCGAGCGAGTTGTCGTGACGCGTCCATCGCGATCCGCTCGACGTCCGCCCCGGTGACCGCCCGGCCGCGGTCCCTGAGTTCCTTCGGCGCACGATCCAGCACGCCGCCGACGGTCTCCGCGTCGGCGCCGCCGTCCGCGGGCAGCGGATTGGTCACCGCGTCGACGAACGGGACCGAACTCTTCAGTTCGGCGATCGCGCCGGGAGGGAGATTCCCGCTCGACCCCCCACCGGTTCGGTAACTCGCCCTGATGTTGTCGCGCCCACGCGGCGGGATCCGGCCCCGGTTCCCGTCGCCGAAGCTGATCTCGCCGCTGGTGGGGTCGAGCGTGTAGTGGCGGTCGTCACCGTCCGACCCACGGAACGATTCTACGGCCGTCCAGCGAACCCAGAACCCGCTCGGCTCGCCGTCGGTCCCGGTCTCCACCTCGGTGTCGGGCGTCGGCGAGTCACCGAGCGCCCGGCGCTGCCCCTCCGAGAGCGCGCCGAGTTCGTCCACCCAGAGGTCGACGTCGCTCGCGGGACTGTTCGCGGCCCCGACCGTCTGGTTCTGCGTGCCGTCGCTGGAGCCGAGGAGTTCGTCCTCGACGCGGCGCACGTTGTGGGCCATCCCCGCGTTCGGATACACGCCCGTCACCGTCGGCCGCTCCCGGCCTGGCTCGCCAGCCGGCGGCTCGGTCGGAACGCGCTGCCCGCACGACTCCGGACCCGCGCGCTCGGGCGGACCGTCCGCGCCGGAGCCGTCGCTCGCCGGCCCCGTGAACGGCGTGCCGGTGACCCGTGCCCGGAGCCAGTGGCGTTCCCGGCCGAAGCGGCTGGTCGCGCGCGTCGGATCGGCGAAGGTCAGGCTCACGAGCCCCCGTTCGGTGAGCCCCTCGGTCCCGTCCCGCACGTCGACGCCGGTCCACCGGCCTTCCGTCGTCGATCGTTCCCAGCGGACCCGGGGGTGGAACGCCGCGGCGTACTGGACCTCCTCGAAGTCGAACAGGAGGTTGATCGGCCCGTTCGCGAGGGGGCGATCGAACCCGAGATACAGGGTCTGCTCCTCGTCCGGAAGCCCGGCGAACGGCCGGAACCGGGACCGGCCCCCGGCGGCGAAGTCCGGACCGTACGCGAGGTTGTTCAGGGAAACGAGGTGCGCGGCCGGTTGGACGGCACCCTCGCCGGTGTAGCCCACCTCGACCGAGTCGAGTTTCGGGGGGGCGACCTCGTGAGTGGTCACCCAGTACTCCTCCTCGGTGTCGTTCGTCGAGTCCGTCTGCTCGGTGGCCTCGAAGCGGCCGTAGCTTCCCCCGACGAGGCGCGCCCGGACCCAGTGTCCGTCGTGTCCGGCGACCGACGTCTCCGCGAGGTCGGCGGGGACCCGAAACCGGACGTACCCGGACTCGCGGAGGGTTCGCACCCCGTTCGGGTTCGTCTCGCGAAGGCCCAGGCGCGACCACGCGTCGCCGTCCCAGTACTCCCACGCGACGTCCGGGTCGATGGAGAAATCGACGGTGGCCTCGGTGACGTTCCCGAGCCTGATCTCGACGGTCGCCCCGGCCTTGGTGAACGCCTGCCGGGCCCCGATGTAGAACGCGTCCTGCTGGCGGGGCTCACGGCCGAGGGGGTGGAAACCGCCGTCGTCGGTCGACACTTCGGTCCCGTTGGCGAGGAGCGTGTCCGTCGGGACGGTACCCTCCGGAACCGGGCCCAGTTGCACCGGCGGCGCGGGTTCCTCGGCGGTGTCCCGTCGTCCGATGTGCATACCCAGGAGGTCCGACCCCCACTCCGCCTCGGGAACCCGACACCGGAGCCACCGCGCCTCGGTGCCGTTGACCGCCGTTTCCGTCGGCGTGCCGTCGATCGAGAGGTCGATCGTCCGCCGGGCGACCGGGCCGGCCCCATCCTCGTCGTCACCCTCGGGGTCGAGGCGTTCGGTGATCGACCGGCGGACGGAGTCGAGCGCGGCGAGCTGTTCGGACCGGGAGCGGTCCAGGGAATCCGCGAGCTCCCGCAGTGCGCGCACCAGCGACCCGAGGTCCCGGTCGCCGGCGGCCGCGTCGACCGCGTCCGCGAGACCCTCGATGGCGTCCCCGAGATCCTCCCGGACCGCCGAGCCGGTCGTGCCCGTGATCAGCGCGCCCGCGAGATCGAAAAGCGCCGCGTCCGCGGCTCGAACCGCGGGGTCCTCGGCGAACGCCGCGGCGAGTTCGTCGAGTGGCGGCCGGAGCGTCGCCCGGATCGTGTCGCCGACTGGCCCCTCCCGAAGCGCCTCGAACTCGTCGTCGAGCCGCTCGATCAGGGTGGCCAGGGCTCGCACCACCGCGGGGAGTGCCGGTCCGGCGAGCTCAGTGCGGAGCCCATCGAGGGCCGTCGCGAGCGCCCGAAACAGTGCCGAGACCGGCGACTCGTCGATCGCCGGGGGCTCGCCCTCGGGGAGTTCGACGTCGGTATCGAAACTCTCGCGCGCCGTCCCGATCGCGTCTTCAAGCGCCTCCAGCAACTCGCCGGTGGCCTCGCCCGCCTCGAGCGTGTCGGCCATCCGGTCCAGTTCCTCCTCGAGGGGCTCGGTGTCGACGTCCTCGCCGAACTGCTCGGTCAGCGTCTCGACGGCGTCGGCGGCGTCCCGCTCGAGCGCCCGTTCGACGGGCCCGCCCGCGAACGCCTCGGCGACCCGGCGCAGGGCGGGCCCGAACTCGGTCCGGATCGCGGTCTCGAACGGCCCGGAATCGAGGTCATCGGCGATCCGCCGGAGCGCGGCCTGGACACCCTCCTCAGTGAGTCCCTCCCGGAGCTTCACGAGCACGGTGACGAGATCCTCGGCGAGCGCCCCGACGGTCGCCGGCTCGAGTTCGTCCGCGACCCGGCGGACCACGGCGGCGAGGGCCCTGATCGCGTTCGTGAGGAGCGCTTCGTACGGTCGTCCCCGGCGTGCTCCGCCGGCGCCGTCGGCGTCGGGGGCCGACACGGAGGTGATGGCGTGCCAGTCCTCCACGTCGCCGCGTTCGCCGTAGAACTCCCAGTCGAGCCGGGAGGCGAGCGCGGCCCCCGACACGCCGGTCTCGAGGGTGGCGCGGATGGTCGTGGGATCGTCGGCGGAGCCCTCGACGTCGAGTTGTCCGGCGTGGCCGACGTGGAGCGCGTGTTCCTGGCGGCCCTCGGTTCCCCGGAACGCCGTCGCGTCCTCGCCCGCGAGGAGTGCGTCGTGGTCGTATATCTGGCCGTCCTCGGGGGCGACGCTGTAGGCCGACAGGAGCTGTGCCGGGGTGGCCTCGAAGCCGTCGCCGGACAGGACCGTGAACGTCTGCTCCGGCGACCCGCCGACCGTCCGTGTGCCCGCCGGGATCGGGACGTTCCGGTCGACGCCGTCGGCGACGGTCACCGAGAGCGGGAGCCGGGCGGCCTGGGGCGGCCGCCGGTCGAATCCGAGCGTGTCGTAGAACGCGACGCGGTGTTTCTCCGGCACCCGGTCCACCCGCTCGGTCACCTCCGACGCGAGTTCGGCGAACAGCCGCACGAGCGCCCCGCCGGCGTCGTCCGCGTCGGGATCCCACTCCCCGGTGTAGTACGGCGCGATGGCGGTGGCGCGATCGAGCAGGTCGTCCCGGCGCCGTCCGTCGGGGTCCGGGCTCGACATCACGACCCCCCGCCGTCGAGGTAGAACGGGTAGACCAGGTTGCGCTCGTCGTTGGTCGCTTTCACGCGGTACTCGATCAGGACGTCCAGCCGGCCGGAATCCAGCTCCGACGTGTCGGTGTCGACGCCGAGCACGTCGATGCGGGGCTCCCACTCCGTCAGTGCCGACTCGACGGTGGCCTCGATGCGGGTGAGCGTCGTCGTGTCGACCGCCGCGAAGGTGAACTCGTGGATCCCGCAGCCGAACTCCGGGCGCATCACACGCTCCCCTTTCGCCGTCGCGAGGACGAGCCGGATCGACTCCTCGATGTCCGTCACGCCCGCCGACAGTTCGACCTCGTCCGACGGACCGGTCGTCACCGGGAAGCTCCAGCCGCGTCCGAGAAACTCCTTTTCCATGTGGAATCACCTCAGCCGATGATCACCGTCGAACAGCCGGCGACGATCGTGTTCGGCGGGCCGTTCTCGACGATCGTGTCGCCCTGTCTGGCGGCCGGTACGTCGTTGATGAGTACACTCGTGCTGCCGGGCGAGACCGTGCCTCCCACGTGGGGAACCGGTCCGCTCGACAGCGGGCAGGCGTGGAAGTCCGCGCCGGCGCGCCAGGCCGGCATGCCACCGATGAGGACGTCCGGGCTCCCGGCGCCCGAGAGCGGCGTTCCGTGGGCCGTCTGATCGAGGACGCGTGCTGCCGGTGGCATGGTCAGTTGATCCTCACGAGTGCTCCCTCGAGCGTCAGGACGCCGCTGGCCTCGATGGAGATGTTCCCGTCGGCGGTGAACTCGAGCGCCGGCGCGTCCACGCTGAGTTTGGCCCCGCTCTCGATGTTCATCGATCCCCGTGTGGCGTCGAACTCGATCGAGTTCTGGCCCGACGAGTCCTCGATGGTGATCGTCTCCGAGCCGGAGCTGTCGTCGAGGCTGATCGTGTGACCGCCGCTCGTGGTTATCTCGACGTTCCCCTCGGTCTCGTCGTCGTCGAGGGTTATCTCGTGGTCGCTCTCCGATTTGATCGTCCGGATCGTGTTCTCCCCGTCCGCGTTGTCCTCGGGTGGGGGCTGGTCGCCGTTCCAGAGCGATCCCAGGACGTACGGGTGATCGAGATCCCCGCTGTCGAACGCCACCAGGACCTCGTCGTCGACTTTCGGGAGAAAGTACGTCCCCATCTCGTCGCCGGCCATGGGTGTCGCCACCCGTGCCCAGTGGCTCTCGTCGTCGGACTCGCGCCAGGGAAAGGTGAGCTTGACGCGACCGAGCCCCTCGGGGTCCTCGTTGTCCGTGACGATGCCGACCGCGACGCCGTTTCGGGTGCCGGTTCGTTCCGTGCCGAATGCCGTATCACTCATTGGTGTAGTTTTCTGAGGTCGAACGATGTCGTGTAGCCCGAGTCGTCTATCCGGTGGTTCGCCGACTCGACGTGGTACCGTCCGGAGAACTCCTCGCCGAGGCCGGCGAGATCGAGCACGCGCCCGATCTGTATCTCCGGGAGGCCGAGGGTCTCGGCCCGGCTCCCGCCCCGCCCGCCGGCGTCCGTGCCGGCGGATCTCCGGCTCCGGGTGTCCCCTCGGCGGGCGATCTCGCCGGCGATCGACTCCGCGTGCTGTTCGGCCTCGTCCTCCGAGCGGACGGGGATCGTTTCGACGCGCGTCTCCTGGCCACCCCCCGGGACGTCGGCCGTCCCGACGATGGCCTCGTTCCCCACCTCGTCGTTGTGCCGGACTTTCACGGTCCCGACGCGGGGACCGGATCCCCGCACCTCCGTGGACTCGGAGCGGGGGTTCGCGGAACCCGGAGTGAACGACCGGAGCGCCTGCCCGTATCGCAACGTGGCCTCCGGGGACAGCTCCGAGACGCGCGAGTGTTTCCGGAAGTGGAAGGTTCCGGCACGGGAGAAAAACGCCGCGTCGTGCTCGTCGGCGAGCCGTGTGAGGAACTCGTTATCGTCGGTCTCCGGGTGGCGCCGATCGCCGATCGGCACGCTGCCGACGTCGATTTCGACCCCCGCGAACGGCGTCTCGTCGACGAGGTCCTCGACGATCGTCTCGAGATCCGAGTCCTCCCAGCCCCCCTCACCGGTCCGGTTGCGCAGCCCGTAACTGAGGTCGTACCCCTCGACTGAGAGGCCCGGCGTTCCCCGCGCGGGGAAGTTCGGCTTGACCGAGTCGATCCGCCCCCAGAAGAGCGAGGTCGGCTCGGCCGTGCCGTATCCCAGGCGGATCTCGACCTCGCTGCCCTCGGCGAACGTCGATCGGAGGTCCGGGTCGAACGCCCCGTTCTCGCCGTCCCGCCGATCGAAGACGTCGTTCAGGGTGAAGGAGAACCGGTTCGCACGGTCGATCGCGGTCTCGACCTGGAGCCCCGACACGCGGCCCTGGTCGCCGAAATCGTCCGCGCCGTCGAAGCCGTTTTTCGCCTCGCCCACCCGGACCTCGAAGGACGGCGCGTGGAAGTCGTCGTGCCGGTCGGCGAGCTCGGCGAAACTCATGTCACTCTGATGGGATAGTCAGCGTGGTCCCGGGCTGGAGCGACCGGGGGTCCTCGATGTCGTTCGCCTCCGCGATGCGCTTCCACTTCGTCGGATCACCGTACTCCTCCTCTGCGATCCCCCAGAGAGTGTCGCCCTCCGTCACTGTCCGCTGGCCGGTCGTGTCGGGACTCCCTCCGTTCCCGCCGGTCTGCCCCGTGCTCGGCGGGCGGTACTGCTTGAACGTCACGCTCACCCGGGCCCGGAGCGGAGTCCCGTCCGAACGGAACATCGTGAACTGCTTGTCGGCGCTCTCCAGCACCGCCGTGAACTCGATCCCGTTACCCCAGACGAACGTGCAGTAGGGGGGCGCACCGATCGAGTCGTCGATCGACAGCAGGGTGTCGAGTTTGTCGGTCTCCTCCGTGACGTCGGTGCGCTCCTCGGACGTGTCGAAGAACAGTTCCATCGAGAGGGTCTCCGCCTCGCCGCTCACGAACTGCGTCACCGGAGTCCCCTGCCCGGCGATGGACTGCTCGCCGTACTGGACGCTTCTGTTCCGGCTGTACTCCGTCGGGTTGAACATCACCGTGATCGGCTCCTCGTCCGCCGCCTCGCCGTTCTGGATGTCGATCTCGGCCCGCGAGAGCCCGCCGTCGGGTGTCATCGCTGCCATGTCAGAACCCCCGCCGGTCGCGTTCGATGTCCATCTTCCTCGTCAGTTCACGGTAGACCTCCTCGAGGAACCGGGCGTCCGGCCCGCCCCCGTCGAGCGACAGGTCCCGCGGGAACGGCCAGTCGGATGCGTCCGGATCGCCCCCCGTGGCCCGTTCCGTGGACGTCCCGGCGGATCCGTCGCCGGGGGACGCCGGCCTGGGGTCGGCCGATCCCGCCTGCCCGCCGGTGCCCCGAGTGCCGTCCCCCCCTGTAGTAGGTGACCCGCCGCCGCGCGTACCGTCGGTCGACTCGCCCCGCGGACTGCCCTCGAGGACCGTCAACCGTGGACCCGTCCCCGGGTCGACGCGATCACCGGTTTCCCGCGTGGGCGTCGAACCCCCCTCGCCACCCGATTTCCGACCCCCGGATCCCGGCACCGCGTCCGCCGGTCGGTCCGCCCGTCGCCACTCGAGGGGAGGTTCGGCGAACGCAGCCCCGGAATCATCGGCGGGGGTTGGAAGGCCGTCGGGCCCGTCGCCGGTCGGAGTTGCAGACCGATCGAAGCGATCCTGCCGTCCGGGTGTCGTGGCTTGCCCCACGGGGCTCGATTCCTCGTCTCCCCGGGCGACGTCCGGCTCGTGCGCCCCGACCCCGGGGCGCGGGATCGGGGCGGTCGCGAGCACCGTCGGCGGCGAACCAGCCGGCCGTGAGTGGCCGCCCTCACCGGGACGGGCGCCACCGAGTATCGCGGGACTCCCTTCGAGGCGCCGGAGTTCGCGGATCGGACCCGACTCGCCGTCCGCGTCCGACGATCGATCCCCTCCCCCCTGGCGGTCGAGGGCACCGGACCCCCTCCCGGCGGGACGATCCACACCGCCCGGCGTGTCCCCGGCGGGACG
>CAYSJP010000013.1:0-19429 GCA_964431395.1 uncultured Halobacteriales archaeon | reverse complement strand
TCTCGAAGTACTACGGCGAGTCCGAACAGCAGTTGCGGGAGATCTTCGAGGACGCCACCGAGGAGTCACCGTCGATCATCTTCATCGACGAGCTCGACTCGATCGCGCCGAAACGGGAGGACGTCACCGGCGAGGTCGAGCGCCGTGTCGTCGCCCAGCTTTTGACGATGATGGACGGCCTCGAAACCCGGGGCGAGGTGATCGTCATCGCCGCGACGAACCGCGTCGACGCGGTCGACCCCGCCCTCCGCAGGCCGGGGCGGTTCGACCGCGAGATCGAGATCGGCGTCCCCAACGAGGGGGGACGCCGCGAGATCCTCCAGATCCACACCCGCGGGATGCCCCTCTCGGACGACGTCGCCCTCGAGCGTCTCGCCGAGGAGACCCACGGCTTCGTCGGCGCCGACATCGAGTCCCTGACCAAGGAGGCCGCGATGCGTGCCCTCCGGCGGTACCTCCCGGAGATCGATCTCGACGAGGAGGACATCCCGCCCTCGCTGATCGACCGGATGATCATCAAGCGCGAGGACTTCCAGGGCGCGCTCGCGGAGGTCGAACCCTCCGCGATGCGGGAGGTCCTGGTCGAGATACCGAAGATCAACTGGGATCACGTGGGCGGCCTCGAGGACGCCAAACGCGACATCAAGGAGTCGATCGAGTGGCCCCTCCGGACGCCCGAGCGCTTCGCTCGCATGGGGATCACCCCTCCGAAGGGCGTCATGCTGTACGGCCCGCCGGGCACCGGCAAGACCCTGATGGCCAAGGCGGTGGCCAACGAGACCGACGCCAACTTTATTTCCGTGCGGGGCCCCCAGCTACTGTCGAAGTGGGTCGGCGAGTCCGAGAAGGCGATCCGCCAGACCTTCCGGAAGGCGCGGCAAGTCGCGCCCTGCGTGATCTTCTTCGACGAACTGGACGCCATCGCCCCCAACCGGGGCCAGGAGATGGGCAACAACGTCTCCGAGCGCGTCGTGAACCAGCTTCTGACCGAGCTCGACGGGCTCGAGGACATGGAGAACGTGATGGTGGTCGGTGCGACCAACCGCCCGGACATGATCGATCCCGCCCTGCTGCGGTCGGGCCGGTTCGACCGGCTCGTGATGGTCGGCGAGCCGGACGTCGAGGGCCGCGAACAGATCCTCAAGATCCACACCGACGACATGCCGATCACCGCGGACGTGAGCCTGCGCGAACTCGCGGAGATCACGGACGGGTACGTCGGGTCGGATCTCGAGAACATCGCCCGCGAGGCGGCCATCGAGGCACTCCGGGACGACCCCGACGCCGAGGAGGTCGGGATGCGCCACTTCAGGATGGCGATGGACAACGTCCGCGCCACGATCACCGACGACATCGAGGACTACTACGAGCGCATCGAGGAGGAGTTCACCGGCGGCACCGCCCCGCAGGGTCGCAGCCAGGGCGGCCGGATCGGGTTCCAGTAACGCCGCCCGGATGCCGGCGCGACACGTTCCGGCCGACGATCACCGCCGGGTTTCGAACCGCCTCGTACACCACGGACAGAAGTCGAGGTCGTCGTCGAGCTCTCCGCCGCAGTGTGGGCAACTCGGGCCGTCGTCGGCTCCGGGCGCATTCGTGACCGAGGTGCGGAGGCCCAGCAGCCCGGCGTCCATCGCACTCGCAACCCGGACGGTCAGCGACGCCAGGTACACATGCGTCGGGAGAGACGTGCTCGCCTCGATGGCGGCCTCGAACCCCCCGGACTCGACGGCCGTGTAGGCCGACTCCGGGAGCAACACGGCTATCGCCGCGATCGCGAGAAAGAACCAGGCGATCGCGCGAGCCCACACTCGCAGGTAGACGTGGCCGAGGCCGGGTGCAAGCAGGCCCATGAAGGCCGCTATCGCCGCGCGTCGACGTGACACGTCGCCAACTCGACTCCCCGGACGCGTTAATCTTCCCCTCGCGGCAGCGCCTCCACGGTGACCGCCACGCCGTCACAATGACTGTTGTAGGCAATTACCGCATCGACCGCCCGCAGTCGGGCGGTCGGAGCGGTAAAACGCTACAACGGACAGTATCACCTGTCGGTGGCCAACCGGTCGATCAGCGATCGGAGCGTCGCGAGGTCGTACTGCCCGGGGGCTGTCGCCCCCCCGGCGGCGACCGGCGCGTAGCCGATCCGGGAACCGTACAGCGGGCAGACGGCGCGGGAGTGTTGCCCCGCCTCGCCCATCGCCATCGTCGCGACCGCGCTCTTGCGCACGGTGTGGTCCCAGGTGCAGGCCAAGAGATCGAGCACGTCGCCCGGCGTCCCGGCGGTGACCGCGAGCTTGCCCACGTCGCCGGCCGCCGCGGCGCGCGCCAGGAGGTCGTCGAGATCCCCCCGGGGCGGCGTCCCCTCGAAGTCGTGGACCGAGGCGATCACCGACGCGCCGTGCTCGCGGGCGTGGTCCGTGACCCACGAGGCGTCGCTCGCCGTCTCGCCCGCGCCGGCGCCCCCGCTCCCGTCGTCGCCGACGTCTCCGCCCCCCTCGAGCGCCTCGAGTTCGACGTCGATCGCCCCGACGGCGTCGTGTTCGGCTGCCGCCGCCAGGGTTTCGAGGCGTTCGTGGCCGCCGGGAGCCTCGCCGCCCTCCCAGGCAGCGCGGTTGGTCGCGATCACCGGGAGGTCGCCGTCGTAGCCCTCGAGCGCCCGGAGAGGGTCGGCGGCGAAGTCCATCCGGAACTCGACGGCGTCGGCGTGCTCGCGGGCGGTCGGCTCGACGCCGAGGTCGCCGGTCGCGGCCGCGAGGACGAACGAGTCAAACTCCATACCGGGGCCTCGCCGGGGACGGTAAAAAAGCGGTCGCCCCGGAGGCGTGGACGTCCGTCAGCGTGGATCACCGTCCCCGGAATCACACGACCGCCTGCCACAGCGGCTCGATCAGGAAGAACAGGGAGAGGTAGCCGGCGTACGCCGCGACCAGGATCGACGCGACGAGCGAGCCCTTCGGGGGCTCGATCGGCCGGTCCTGGCGGGCCTCCACCTTCCGGGCCTCGAACTCGAAGAAGTCCGTGATCATCATGCCGAGCACGAGCGTCGAGAGCACCATCCCGCCGTTGTAGTCGACGGTGGCGAAGTAGAACGACGCGACGACGAGCAGCACGGTGACCGCCTGGTGGGCCGGGTGCCGGGAGACGGCCTCGGCTCCCTCCTGAGCCTGGCGGACGTGACTCCGGTGGGCGATCCCCCGCGTGAGGAGGTTCGCGACGACGAGGGCCAGAACGACCCACTCCATGACGGGCGCCAGCAGGCTGTCGATGGGTCCGAACAGGGCCGGTTCGACCATACCGGCTCCTGCGTGCGTCGTGCATTAGAGCTTTTCCAATCGCCCGCGCCGTTACCCCACGCTCCGGCCGTCGACGGCTCCCGGGTGGCTCATACTGTCGGCTGTAACTGTTTCAAGATATTCGCGACCCCGGGGTCGCGAAATTCTTTACAGACTTACAGCCGACAGTATCACTCGCCGGTCCCGGGGGCGACGAGGTCGACCGTATCCCTCGCGGTCACCGTGACGGTGCACTCGGGGCGCAGCTCCATGCGCTCGTCGTCAAGCAACAGCGACACGGGAACGTCGCGCTCGCTCGCGATCTCGATCGTCGCGTCGAGTTCGACGACCCACCGGTCCGGCGTCATCGTGAACGCAGCGACGGGCACGACGGCCGCGACGCCGCTCCCGCGCCGGAGTCGCGGCCCGCCGGCCGACCGGGCGTATCCATGGCTACCCGCCGGCGTCGCGACGACCACGCCGTCGGCCCGGACCGCCCCGAGTTCGGCGTCCGAGGCGATCCGGAACTCGGAGATCCGCCCCGGATCGCTCGTCACGACCATCGTGTCCAGCACCGCGTTCCCGACGTGTTCTCCCGCGACGGCGACGCCGAACACCGGGTACTCGACCGTCGTGTATCGTCCGGCGCCCAGATCCGCGGCGGCAGCCGCCGCGCCACCCGTCTCGGGAAACCCCTCGCCGGCGTCGACTACGAGAACCGGCACCTCCGGGACCGGCCGGTCCCTGAGGAGGTCTGACAGCGCCGGGGCTCCGGCCGCGACGAGCGCGTCGAGATCACCGCCGAGCACGTGCTCCGGAGCCCCCGCCCGGACGGACGCTCCGGTCGCTTCCAGCGCCGCGGTGATCGCTTCGGTCTCTCCACCGACTACGCCGATCATCGTCACGGAGTGACTGCGCCGGGAGCGGCTAAAAAGACCCGGTCCGTCGCTGTCCGGGACGACGCCGCGGCGACCGTCTCCCCGCGTCGATCCCTCACGCCTACCCGGCGTCCTCGGCGGTGCGCTCTCGCAGGCGGTTGATCGCCGGGATCAGCACCCAGAACGTGAGCATCCCGAGGATCGCGAACCAGAAGAACGCGTCCTTGAACACGAGCGCAGCCTCGCCGTAGACGTCCGGATTCTCCGGCGGCGCGCCGACGAGCTGTCCCTCCCCGAAACTCGTCGTCGTGTACCAGCCCGAGAGCGTCATCCAGCCCAGGCCACCGACGATGGCGATGGTGAGCCCTTTGGCGAACTCGTCAGCCATTATCGGGTGATTCGGCTTCGTCGGTTTTAGTCGTTCCCATTCCGGGGGCCCTGAACCGCCCGGAGAACGCGTACAGCGCGCCGCCGCCCGCGATCAGGAGGAGTCCGAGCAGTGCCAGCAGGGGATCGATCTCCCCGACGCTGGCGCTCGCACGCTGGGTCGCCTCGTCGAGTACGACGAACCCGAAGACGACCGCCGCCCCCGAGATCAGCGTCGAGAAGACGGTGACGACCTTGTACAGGGGAAGCGGGATGACGACGTCACGCTCGGACACCTCGGCGTCGTCCGTCGCGTCCACCGATGTGGCGTCAGTCATATCCGTTGGGGAGTCGTCGTCGGCCGTTTCGGCCGGAGGATCGTCGCCCGTGTCGCCCATGGCCTACTTCGGCGGCCGGAGCCGGTAGTACCGCCGGTTGAGGTCGTACATGTACCCCTCCCGCATCGTCTTCAGGATCGCGTAGGTGATCGTCCCGGCGACGAGGGGAAGCAGGTGGGTCAGGTCGAACAGGAGGTGGGGGTCCATCGGCATGAGGTTCTTCACCGAGTACACGGAGATGGTGAAGGCGTAAGTCACGCCGAACACGCCCACCGACGCCCAGAAGGGCTGCTCGACGGGCCGGCGCGCGGCGCCCTTGTTGAGGAACGGCACGATTGCGATGAACCCGACGATGACGACGTTCGCGAGCACGCCGAAGGTGCGGTCGGCCATGAGCTTCTCGCCCCCGAGGATCGCGAGTTCCGGGTTGAACGCCTCGAGTTTCAGCAGGCCGAACGACCAGTACAGGTACCAGTCCGGCAGGATCACCGGCGGCGTGCTGTTGGGGTTGGCGGGCGGGCCGATGTGAGGGGGGAGCGCCGCCGACAGGAACAGGATCATGCCGACGAAGAAGCTCACGATCGCGAGGTTGCGGATGGTCTCGTGGGGCCAGGCGGGGAATCCGAGCACGTCGCGCTCGACGTAGGTGGACTCCTGGCGGAGGTCCTGGTCCTCCCGGCGTGCACGCTCGAAGTACTCGTAGGTGAGCCGCGCCAGCCCCGTCTTTCGGCCCTTCCGCTCGCCCCAGGTCGGCGTCTCGTCGTCGGGGGGAACGATCCCCGTGCCGGCACCGTCGGCGCGTGCCTCCGATCGGTTCGTGTCGGTCGCTTCGTCGGTGGTGTCCTCGGTCATTGGTTCGTGGGTGTTCCGGTCATGTCAGTGTGGCTCCGCGATGCCCTGGATCCAGACGATGCCGATGTGGACCGCGATCAGCGTCGTCACCACGAAGGGCAAGAAGAACACGTGGACGATGTACATCCGCTGGAGGGTGGGCTGTCCCAGCGAGAACCCGCCCCACAGTAGCTGTGCGACCCACTCGCCGACGACGGGCACCGACAGCGCCATCTGGACGCCGATCTGCCCGGCCCAGAACGCCAGCTGGTCCCAGGGAAGCAGGTACCCCGAGTAGCCGAACAACAGGGTCAGGCTGATGAGAACGATTCCGATCAGCCAGTTGAGCTCCCGGGGCTCCTTGTAGGCGCCGGTGAAGTACACCCGGAGCATGTGCAAAAAGACGGCGGCGACCATCACCTGGGCGGACCACCGGTGGACCGACCGGAGCATGAACCCGAAGTTCATCTCCGTCATGATGAACGAGATCTGACTGTACGCCACCGTCGCCTCCTCGCCGGCCGTCGCCGGCGAGTAGTAAAAGCCCAGCAACGCGCCCGATATCGCCGCCACGATGTACGCCAGCGTGGAGAACGATCCGAGCGAGTACAACGGGTACCAGTACCAGAACTTGTTGTCGAGGTCGTACTGTTCGGTGTGGCTCCGGGGCATCTGCATGTTGACCCGGTAGTACAGCGTCTCCAGTATCTCGAGGTAGTCCACGACCCGCAGCCGCTTGTCGAGCCAGACGAGCGTCGTCAGGTAGATCTGCTCGATGGGGGTGAGGTCCTTCTCCTCGATCCAGGCGCCGTGGTCGTAGTCGTCCTTTCGTTCTAAGCTCATTGTATCACTCCGACTTCGGCCGCGGGAAGGCGGTGTACTGGCGCTCGGTCGGGCTGAACGGGTCGTACACCGACTGGTGGCACTGGCAGTACACCTCGTTCTCGGCGCCGAAACTGGCGCTGCCCTCGAGGCTTTTGAACCCCGGGACACAGCAGAAGTGGGTGCACTTGTTGAGCCAGGCGACGAACGTGTCCCCATTCGGCGTCGCCGCCTCGAGCCACGACTCCATCGCGCCCGACGCGCCGTTTTTCGTCTGCCGGAACCGGTCCGGCGGGATCCGAAGCACCTGTACGGGCATGGTCTGCTCGTCGGAGGCGTTCTGGGACCGCCACGTCACCGTCGCCGGCTTGCCGTTCGTCTCCGGGCCGATGTCGTTCGCCCACGTCTCGTAATCACTGAAATCCGAGACGTTCACGATGTCGCCGGCCTCGACCTCGTTCTCCTGCCACTCGTAGGGCGACCCGTCCGGGTATCGGAAGTAGTTGTCCTCGTCCGCGCCGGGCTGGACGCCGGGGTAGGTCTCGACGCCGCAGTACTGGAACCACTCGCTGGAGTAGGTCTGGCCGCCGAGCTGTTCCTCCGCGACCGTGACGGTGCGGCCCGCCTCGTCGGCTTCCTTCTCCTCGGGCCAGTACCCCAGGAGGTCACCGTTGTCGTCGATCCGGACGGGAATCATCGGCATCCCGCGCGGCGCCGGTCCCTCCGTGTTCTCGATGCCGACGAACGTCGTCGCGCCGCCGCCGACGCCCGTGGAACTGGTCATCGGGTTGATCGCGCTGGCGCTCGTCGCGCCCACCGTCGCCAGCGTCGCGCTGCCGACCACGCCCTTCACGAACCGCCGCCGCCCGGATTCGCCGGGGTATTTGTCCTTTTCACTCATCGTTATCGCTTGTAGTAGGGGTACACCGCTCGCTTCAGGGTGTCGACCGCGCCGTCGCCCAGCGCTTCGCCGTCGACGTCGTCCTCGCTGAGATAGATGTCCTCCCACTTGCGCCGGCGCTTCTTGACGATCATCACGTCCGGGAGGAACTCCTTGCGATACAGCATGAGTATGAACGATAGATCGACGAAGATCGCCGCGAGCAACCCGCCGAGGTACATGTTTCCGTACTCCGTGAGCCCCCAGCCACTCACGAGCCCGTAGGTGAACAGCCCGACGAACACGACCTCGATGAACGTCAGGATCACGATCCCGATCGCCGCAACGACGCTCTCCCGCGCCGGTTCGTAACGGTGGATGTCGCCGTAGGTGCTTCCCGATGATGCCATGTTATCGTTCCTCCGGGTAACCGCTGTGTGGTGTCTCGCCGTACTTCAGGAAGAAGAAGGTGAGCAGGAGCGTCAGGGCGATCCCCAGAATGGTCGCGATGCCGACCCAGTGTGCCTGGAACGGCACGCCCATCTCCTCGGGGTCGACCTCGCCGCCCCCCTCGCCGCCGCCGGTCTCGGCGCTGACCTCGATCTGACCGACCATGCCGGCGGTCTCGTGGGGGATGCAGAAGTACTCGTGGACGCCCTCGGTCTCGAAGGTGTGTGACCAGGACTCGCCGCCGGGGACGTTGCCGGTGTCCGCGATGCCGCCGGTGGCGGAGTAGGCGTCGCGGGCGGCGTCCTCCGAATCGAAGCCGCCGGAGGCCCAGTACGCCGCGCCCTCCGGGATGTCCTCCTCGTAGGCCGTGACGGAGTGGCCGACGCTGCCGACGTTCTCGAAGACGACGGTGTCGCCGGGCGCGACCGTCAGCGAGTCCGGATCGAACACCAGCCCGTCGGTCATGTCCACCGTGTGGGTCGTTCCGCCGGTGCTGCCCCCGGGGGTCGTGGTCCCGTTTCCGGCGGGCGTCGTGGTCCCGTTGCCGGCAGGGGTGGCGGTCCCGCCGGGCGTCGCGGTCCCGCTGGGGGTGACGGCGGCGGGGTCGTCGGTGACGACGAGGGTGGCGACCATGCCGGCGCCGCGGTGTGGCTGGCAGTAGTACTCGTAGGTGCCCGGGGTGTCGAAGGTGTGGGAGTACTCGAAGCCCTCGTTTTCGATGTCCTCGTAGCCGGCCCAGTCGGCGTCCGCGGGCTGGGATTCGACGACGATGTTGTGGGTGTTGGACTCCCAGAGAAAGTCGACGGTGGTGCCGGGCGTGATCGCCAGCAGTTCGTCGGTGCCGGGTTCGAAGACGAAGTCGCCGCCGGGGCCGACCGCGACCTCGACGGTGCCGCCGTCGGCCGTGACGACCGACGGCGGAGCCGAGTTCCCCCCGATGGCCGCGGCGCTTCCTGGCGCCGCCGCCGCCGCGGTGGCCACGCCGGCTGCGCCCCCGGCCGTCCGCAGGAACTCCCGCCGTCTCATATAGGAGTGAGTCGGAACGCGGATCCCTTATACCCACCGATGGCCGGTCACCGACCCACCAAAACCGCCCGATTGCATCAGCTTTCGGTCCCCGTTTCCTCATCGTCTATCGGGACGAAATCGGGCCGCTTCTCGCGGCCGACGCCCGCCGCCTCCAGGCGTTCCCGGTACTCCTCGGCCTGGAATCGCCCCGATAGCCGCGCGTTCGCCACGAGAACGAACAGCACGACCCCGAAGACGAGAAAGCCGAGCCCCGCGGCCGTCGTCAGGACGACGGTCCCCTGCCCTTCGAGCGTCGTGACCAGCGGCGCGACCAGCAACCCGACCCCGCCCAACACCTGCGCGGCGGCGACCACCTGCAGGAGGACGTGGCCGAGGCGGCCCGACCCCGGCTCCACGTCCTCCGGGTCCGGAAGCGGTCGCTCGACGGTCGGCTCCGTCACCTCGTACTCGTCCATCGCACAGAGGGCGACGATCGGCTCGATCTCGCGCAGGATCGCCCCCTCGCCCTCGACGCGTCCGTTGCCATGCACGACCGCGTACCCCCTGTCGGAGTAGGCGACGACGCGCTCGTCGTCCGGGCGCTCGACCACCGCGAACACGTCGCGCTCTGAGATCCGGCGCCGCAGGTCCGTCTCGATCCGGTCGAGCAGCGCCTCGCCGGTGATCCACGTCTCGGGATCGAACACGGCCTCCCACTCCTCCGGGGCCATCTCCGCCATGTCGTCCGGGGTGAACTCCTCGAAGTCGTAGCGCTCCTCGACCTCCCGGCGGAGCGCATCGACGGCGTCCGACTCCTCGGATCCGGCGTGATCCGCGGGACCGTCGTTTCCGGACTGCCGGGGGACTTCGCCCGCATCCTCACCGTCCCCCGAGGTGTCGCTCATCGTCCCGGCTTGGGCTGGCGCGCCCGTAGGCGTGACGGTTCATGAACGGGACCGGAGACGACGACGCGGCTATCTTCACCGGCGCGACCGGGGACAGCGACACGACTAAGCGGATCGGCCACCACCTACGTCCATGACGACGTTTCTCTCGGGGGGGACCGGCACGCCGAAACTCCTGGCCGGCGTCGACCGCGACGACGTCACCGTCGTCGCCAACACCGGCGACGACGTCGTCCTCGGGGGCCACCTCGTCTGTCCGGATCTCGATACGGTGCTGTTCATGGAGGGGGGCGTGCTCGACAGGGACACCTGGTGGGGCATCGAGGACGACACGGCGGAGACCCACGAGCGCCTCCACTCCCTCGCGGCCGACGCCGGCCTCGAGAGCGGGCCGCGGTACCTTCCCCCGGATCGCCAGACGGGGGGTAAGGAGATCGCCCGCTGGCGGCGCTTCTCGGGGGTCGCGGAGTTCATGCTGATCGGCGACCGCGACCGCGCGGTCCACGTCACGCGGACGAGCCTGCTCGAGGAGGGCAACTCCCTCACGGAGGTCACGCGCACGCTCGCGGACGCTCATGACGCCGACGTCGACCTGATCCCCATGAGCGACGACCCCGTCGCGTCGATGATCCACACGCCCGACGGCGAGATGCACTTCCAGGCCTTCTGGGTCGGCCACGACGGTGAGCCGGCAGTCGAGGACGTGGAGTTCCGGGGCGGAGACGACGCCAGGGCGACCGACGCGGTTCTGGATGCGCTTTCCGACCCGGTCGTGATCGGTCCCTCGAACCCCGTGACGAGCATCGGCCCGATGACTGCGATCGACGGCATCGCCGACGCGCTCGCGGAGACCCCGGTCGTGGCCGTCTCGCCTTTCGTCGAGGACCGGGTGTTCTCCGGGCCGGCCGCGAAGCTCATGGCCGGCGTCGGCTACGAGCCGAGCACCCGGGGGGTCTCCGACGCCTACCCCTTCGTCGACGGGTTCGTTCTCGACGAGGCGGACGGGACCGACCTCGACCGCCCGGTCGTTCGCACCGACACCCGGATGGACGACGCGGGGGACGCCGAACGCGTCTGGCGGGCCTGCGAGCGGGCCCTGGACCGTCTCGGGGTGGGCGTCTGATGTTCGAGCCCCGCCTCGCGCTCGCGAGCCTCAGCGGCGAGGCCGACGCGAACTGGGCGCTCGCCGGGGCGGACCACGCCGGTGCGGCGTTCCTCGGCGGGATCGCGATCGACTCCCGATCCCGGGAGGCGGCTGCCGCCATGGTCGACGACCGCGACCGCGAGGAGTTTCTCCCCGACGATCCGATCGCGTTCGTGGGTCGCGAACTCGCCGCGCTCGCGGACGCGCCGCTGCGCCCGGCGTTCAACGTCCGGAGCGCGTCGGTCGGGCCGATCCGGGCGGCCGCTGCCGTCTGCGCGCGCCACGGGGCGATTCTCGAGATCAACGCCCACTGCCGACAGCCCGAACTGTGCGCGGCCGGTTGTGGCGAGACGCTGCTGGCCGACCTCGGTCGTCTCCGCCGGTACGTCGCGGCGGCAGCCGACGCCGGAGCGCCCGTGAGCGTGAAGGTCCGCGCGGAGGTCGACGGCGTCGCGCTCCCCCGTATCGCCGCCCGGATCGAGCGCGCGGGAGCCGAGGCAATCCACGTCGACGCCATGGACTCCGAGTCGGTGATCGCGGACGTGGCCGACGCGGCGGACCTGTTCGTGATCGCGAACAACGGCGTCCGCGGCCGGGAGACGGCGCGGGAGTACCTCCGGTTCGGCGCCGACGCCGTGAGCGTGGGCCGGGCCAGCGATCGGCCAGCCGTGCTCTCCCGGGTCCGCGAGGCGACGGCGGCGTGGTTCGGGCGCCGGGAGGTCGAGGCGTGAACTCGGCCGGTGGGGAACCGGTGGAGCGGACCCGCGCCCAGCGCGCCCAGCTCGCGCTGGCGCTCGAGGTCTGTGGAACGCCCAAGCCCGGCAACGTCGACCGACGCCACGAGCATCCCGACCTGCGCTTCGAGCACTTTCTCGCGGGCGCCATCAGCGCCCGTCGGGGACTCGCACTCGCGGCCGGGGAACCGGAGGACCGAGAGGGCGACGATGGGGAGGCTGGAGGCGACGACTTCCCCGGCCTCGGGCACGCCTTCGAGCGCGCGGTCGCGGGCATGAGCCGCCAGGGGGGCGGCAACACGCAGTTCGGCGCCCTGCTGGTCGTCGTCCCACTCGTTCGTGCCGCCGCACGCGAGGACCTCTCGCCGGCGGGGGCGACGGCGGTCGTCGAGGCGACGACGGTCGGGGACGCCGCGGACTTCTACCGCGCCTTCGAGCACGTGGACGTCGCGGTCGAGGCCCCGCCGGCGGGGATGGACGACCTCGACGTCCGCCGTGGTGCGGACGCCGTCCCGGCGGTCGAGGACCGGGCGCTCACCCTCGGGGACGTGATGGAGCGTTCGGCCGACCGCGACGGGGTCGCCCGGGAGTGGGGGGGCGGGTTCGAGCGGACGTTCGCGGCCGCCGGACGCATCGAAGCCGGGGAGGGACCGGTTCCGGACCGGGCGGCCGAGGCGTTTCTCGACCTGCTCGCGGCGGAGCCGGACACGTTCGTCACGATCCAGCACGACGCGGCGACCGCGAGGCGGGCGACGGAGCGCGCGAGGGCGGCCCGCGACGGCGTGGTCGACCCCGACCGGCTGGCCGAGGAGTTCGTCGAGGAGGGCATCAACCCGGGAACGACGGCCGACATCGTCGCCGGCGGGCTGTACGTCGCGCTCGAACGCGGGGTGTCGGTCTGATGGGCGACCGGCCCGGATCGGGCGACGCCGAGCAGCCCGGGTCAGGGGGTGTCGCGGAGTGGCCGGTCGACCTCCGCGGGATCACCGAGTCGGTCGTGACGACGCGGGGGCCCGGGGGCCGCTGGAACGTCGCCGCGCTCGGGCTGCACGCGGGCGATCCGGTGACCGCCCGGACCTGGGGGCGGACGCGGACCCGGCGCAACTTCGAGCGCGAGGGCGGCGGACACGTCCAGTTCGTGCGGGACTCCCTGGTGTTCGTCGAGGCGGCGCTGGGCGTCACGGAGCGGGGGGACCCGGTCCTGCCGGCTGCCGACGCCTGGGTCGAGGTGGGGGTCGACGCGATCGACAGCGGGGAGTCCGGCGGCACCGGGTGGGTGGAGTGGGCGCTCCACCCGAGGGGGTCGAGTATCGAGCGCCGGGTCGTGCCGGCGACGAACCGCGGCTACTACGCGGTGATCGAGGCGACGGTCGCGGCCTCGCGGCTCGACGTCGACGCCTACGACCGGGCGGACCTCCTCGACAGGCTCGGCTACCTCGCGGACGTCGCGCGGCGGTGTGGCGGGCAGCGCGAGCGCGAGGCGATCGAGCGCGCCGCCGCGCTGACCGACGGGTGGTGCCTCGGGGAATCCTGACGCGTGCTACTCCGGATCCCGTTACGGAACCCTTATGTCCGCCCGCTGGTTGGTATCAGATGGAATGGCGCAAGGCACGGTCGACTTCTTCCATGATCGGAAGGGTTACGGTTTCATCGAAACGGACGACGCAGACGACGACGTGTTCTTCCACATGGAAGACATCGGCGGGCCCGACCTCGAGGAGGGCCAGGATCTCGAGTTCGACATCGAACAGGCGGACAAAGGTCCGCGGGCGACGAACGTCACGCGGCTGTAAGGCGTCGTGATCTTCGTCGTGTCATCCTACTTCCGGTAGCCACGCGGCCGGTAGGCTGCCGGCCTCCTCTCGTGGCGACAGCCCTCATCATAGCGTGGTGCATCGCCCCGCGAGTGACCAGCGGCCCTCACGAGCGAACGGCCGAGGGCACGCCCGCGGTGTCCGGCCGGGCGGACGGTCGTAATAAACGGATTTAAGCCCGGCGAGGCGGGAACTGCGGTCATGGCGATCAAACCCGCGTACGTCAAAAACATGGCGGAGACCCTCCTAGAGCGGTACCCGGAGGCGTTCTCCGAGGACTTCGAGCAGAACAAGGAGAGCGTCGAGGCGCTCACGAGTATCGAGTCGAAAGGCGTCCGCAACCGCGTGGCGGGCTACGTCACGCGGAAGGTCGACAGCCCCGCCCCGGCGTGACCGACCCCCGGCCCCCGCGGACGGAGCATCACAACGGTTTTCTCCCTCCTGTCGAAACTTCCTGCACATGGTTACCACGGTCGGAATCGTCGGCGCCACCGGTGCCGTCGGACAGCGGTTCGTACAGCTGATCGACGATCACCCCGACTTCGAGATCACGGCCGTCGCCGCGAGCCCGGAGAGCGCGGGCAAGACCTACCGCGAGGCCGCGAAGTGGCGCGTCGACACGCCGATCCCGGACGACGTCGCGACCCTCACCGTCCGGGAGGCGTCGGCGGACGCGCTGCCCGACGACCTCGATCTCGTCTTCTCGTCGCTGCCCTCGAGCGTCGCCGAGGGGGTCGAACCCGGCCTCTGTGAGGCGGGCTACACCGTCTCGTCGAACTCCTCGAACGAGCGTCTCGCCGAGGACGTCCCGCTCGTCGTCCCCGAGATCAACGCCGACCACCTCGACCTGCTCGAGGTCCAGCGCGACCGCCGGGACTGGGACGGCGCGCTCGTGAAGAACCCCAACTGTTCGACGATCACGATGGTGCCGACGCTCGCAGCACTCCGGGAGTTCGGCCTGAACCGGGTCCACGTCTCGACGCTGCAGGCCGTTTCCGGCGCCGGCTACTCGGGGGTCACGTCGATGGAGATCATCGACAACGTCCTGCCCCACATCGGCGGCGAGGAGGACAAGATGGAGACGGAGACCCGAAAGCTACTGGGCGCGTTCGACGGCACCGGGATCGACTGGCACGACGTGACGGTGTCCGCGTCCTGCAACCGGGTCGCGACGCTCGACGGCCACCTCGAGAACGTGTGGGCGGACCTGGCGGAGGGGGCCACGCCGGCGGACGCGAAAGACGCGATGGAGTCCGTTCCCTCGCTGGATCTTCCGTCCTCGCCGGATCCCCTGATCACCGTCTTCGAGGATCCCAACCGCCCACAGCCACGACTCGACCGCATGATCGCGGACGGCATGGGCATCGCCGCCGGCGGTCTCAAGGCGACGCCCGACGGCCTCCAGTACGACTGCCTGGCCCACAACACGATCCGCGGCGCCGCGGGCGCGAGCCTCCTCAACGGCGAACTGCTGCGCGAGGAAGGCTGGGCCTGACCGGTCGTTCCGGGACGCCCGCCGATAGCCATCCGCCCACGCCCGACAGCAGCCGTCCCTCCCCGCCTCGAATCGCCCGACGGGCCCTCCTTCTGCCACTACCATCGGTAACGATCGTGTGCGATGCGATGGATTTATACTGATTAATCACACTATTAACCGGTGGCGACGCCGAGAGCACACGCGCACGGCCCCGTCGTGCTTATGAACCGGCGTCGTAGCGTCACCCGGGCTCACAGGGGCGTCAGACGACCACGACGGGCCCACAACGGAGGGAAACAACCGATGAGCACTACCGACTCGAAGACGGACTCGCCCACGGACAGGGAGGACCCCCCGACGTTCGACCTCGACTATCGCTTCGACGACCGCGAGGATCCAGACGAAGTGACGGTGTTCCCGGCCTGCGAGGATGCCGACATCACGACCGAGTGGATCACGGTCGACACGACGGACGCGCGCCCGGTACGGGAGATCCGGTAACCCGCCGGAGTGCCGGTCCGCGGGCGCAACAGGTCGAGCATCCCGGTGCGGTTCACGGAACGACCTGGTTCTCCAGCCGCTCGTACGACCCGGTTTCCGCGACACGCTCCAGGTTGCGCGCCACGATGTCCGCCAGCCGATCGTAGTACCGGGGCGTGTGGCCGGCGTTGTGGGGCGTGATCAGGACGTTTTCGAACGACCAGAGCGGGTGGTCCTCGGGGAGCGGTTCCGGGTCGGTAACGTCCAGCGCCGCGCCCCGGATCCCGTTCGATCGGAGCGCGTCGACGAGCGCGTCGGTGTCCATCACGGGACCGCGCGCGACGTTCACGACGAACGCGCTCGGCGGCAGCACCTCCAGGGCGGCCCCGTCGACCAGCCCGCGGGTCGTCTCGGTGAGCGGGCAGGCCAGAAAGAGGTAGTCGGTGCGGGCCAGCGCCGACTCGACGGCGCCGGGGTCGAAGCCGATCACCTCGTCGGTCGGACCGCCCTTCCCGGGGGTGTACCGGACGCCGATCGTGTCCACGTCGAACCCTCCGAGCCGGCGGACGATCGCCTCGCCGATGGGGCCGAGTCCGACCACCGTGGCGGTGCTGTCGGCCATCTCGTGGGCCCGGTAGTGGCGCCACTCCCCCCGCTCAGCCCGCCGTCGCGCGACGTGGAACCGCCGGGTGAGCGCGAGCGCGGCCCCGACCGCGTGCTCGGCGACGTTGGGCCCGTGGACCCCGCTGGCGTTCGTGACCGTCACGCCCGCCGCCTCGAACGCCGACAGCGGGAGGTGGTCGGTGCCGGCGTACATGGCCCCGAACAGTTCGAGATTCGGCGCCCGCTCCAGGTGCTCGGCGTCGAGGTGGTGTCCCGTCGCGACCGTCGCCTTCGCCAGCATCTCGTCGACGTCCCGGGTCGTCCGGGCGAGCCGCACCGTCGCGTCGGGCAGACGCTCCCGGAGTGCCGCCGCGTACGACTCGACCGGCATCCCGTGTACCCCTTTCGGGAGGACGAGCACGTCCTGGTCCATGCGGCGCGGTACAGGCCGGATCCGCTTATCGGTTGGCGTTTCGGGGGGAGCACGGTGCGGGGATCGCGGGGACGTTTCCGGGAGAAACACGAACGGTAGCGTCCGGTGGGCGGGTACAAACGGCAGCATTCGGGGTGAGAGCAAGCGTTTTTACGGTCACCGTCGAATCGGAGGTATGGACGAGGCACGCGTCCGCGATCTCTCGTGTGCTGCGAAGATCGCGCGGGTGGTCCTCGAGAACTGCGGACCGCTCTCCCCCTCCGAGATCGCGCGGGAGGCGTACATCTCCACGGAGCGTGCCGAGACCGGGGTCGAGGACCTCCGGGCGGCGGGCTTCGTGAAGCCGGTGTGTGGGGTGTGCGACGAGCAAGAGGAGGTGTTCGCGCTGACCCCGGCCGCCGAACCCGGTCCCTGATAATGATTGTTGTAGCGTTTTACCGCTCCGACCGCCCGCAGTCGGGCGGTCGATACGGTAATTGCCTACAACAGTCATTATGACCGCCGGTCCGCCGGATCGGGAGGCCCCCTTCCGCGCCCGCCGAACCCAGCGCTTAATCACGGCCCTCACGTAGACGCACTCGCGTGCCGCAGTCCCCGCCGGAGTACGCCCGCCAGGGCGCGATGATGTTGCGGAGAACCCCGGCACGCCATACCCGCCCGGCACGAGGGTTAGCCCGGCCGAGGCCCCACGACGGGACGCGATGAGGTCGGACGTTAGTGTCCCGGGCGCACATTTCATATATGCAATTAAGATTATTTGTGAATAATATTCGTAACATCAGATGGAGTTCAGGAGCCCGTTGGTTAGGCAGGGTATCGCATAATGACCCGGTTTCGCGTCCATATTCGAGAGCTCGACGATGGTGACGAGTCAGGATCGTAGTACAGGAGTATTCCAGCGTGTTCGTGGTTCTGATGGATTCCTTCGAAGTCTTTTGCATTGTTCGTGAGGAAAACGACAGCCTCGTCGGCGCACCATCGGAGGAGATCCGCGTCCTTCGTTTGTTCTCCGAGCTGATCTTTCGCCTGAACGGCGTCGAATCCGCGTTCACGGAGCAATCGCTCGAAGATACGACCTACGTGCTCGTCAAGAAGGATTCGCGGACCGCTCACTGAACGGTCTCTTTCGGTTTTAACGACGTCTCGCCGATGCGCTCGAACGCGTCCTCGTTCTCCCGCTCGATCTCGCGCATCTCCTCGATGTGGTCGTAGTAGAACGAGAGCGCCTCGTACACCGATGCGAGCGAGAGGTCTAGTTGATCGGCCACGTATGCGGGCGACTGACCGGCGTTTATCACCCGCGCGGCGACGTGGCGCACTCCGATCCTCGTCTCGTGGATACGGGGTTCCCCGCCGAGCACGTCATTGTGAAGCCCTCGCCGTCGGTCACTCCGGAGATTCCGGTTTTGTGACTTCCGTGATTATCACGTCCCAGTCGGGATGTTCGGCTCCATTCCGGCATTCGAACCCGCCTCGAACGTCGATTCCATTCTCGTGAGCTCCGTAGAGGAGTTCTCTGAGCTCCTCGTTCAGTTCGGTTTTCGTGGTGACCGGCGTTTCCTCAGCCGTCATCTTCCCGCGTCCCTCCCGTAGTGCTCCGCCGATGGTTCGTGCTCCATCACGTCCGCCAGTGTCGTGATCACAGCCATGCTTGCCGACGTCTGCTCCCGATCACACTGGCTACGAACGGTTCCAGATCCCTGATCGATCCCGATCGGTTCCACTCTAACTCCGGACACCACTGCGTCCATCTATGCCTAACCTACCGGCCTGAATCAGTTGAGCAGGGGTACTTATTATACAGGAGGTTTAAATAGCGACGCGTGTCCGCCCGATCACTCCGACCCGATCATCGTCGCTCCGATGAGGCGGCGATGCCCGCGGCGGAGTCGGGAGGAAAGCGATTGTTGGGTGATATCGAGTTCGTCCGCGAGTTCGTCGAGTGATGCTTCCCGTGGAGTGTCGAAATAGCCACGCTCGTAGGCCAATACCAGCGCCTCGCGTTGAGTTTCGGTCAACTCGTAGCCCTCTCCCTGTATCGGAAGCATCGCGTGGATGGCGGTGATCTCTATCGGGATGTCGTTTTCCTGGCAGTCCTCTCGAAACGCGGCGATAGTCTCCTGGCTTTCACCGCGGACCTCGAAGCGCCACTCCTCTTTGGTTCCGACCCCCGAGAGTAGGACGATGTTGGCCCGTGCGAGGGCACTCAGGACGCCGAAGTACTCCTGATCCCACTCTGCTCGCATGAGATATTCGTCCTCGACGCTATCGACGAGTCGGATGGCCGTCACACCAGCATGTGGGTCGAACGCGGCTTCGATGTCCTCGGTTTTCACCTCACGCACCCAGAAGTAGGGGATGATCAGCGTCTCGTGTGGGATCAGTCGTTCTAGTTCGACCGTCGCCTCCGGCAAGTTCTCGAAGACACTGCCCAGAGGAAACTCCTCCGCCGGACTCGCAAACTCCATCACAGTCGCCATACGAAAGCCCTCGGTTACCAGGAGAATAACCTGCACGGGTGGTGGATCATGGTGTATTAATTCATGATAACTGGTGTAGGCAATTACCGTATCGACCGCCCGACGGCGGGCGGTCGGAGCGGTAAAACGCTACAACAGTCATGTTCACTTCCGCCGGATTGTGAAGAATTAACACACCACTGACCCAATACGGACACGAGAGTCGCTCATCCCGGAGAACTGCTCGCGAACGGCCGGCGACCAAGCACAATCATGCCATCGGACCATAGCGCTCCAGCGGATTTGACCAAGACTCAACGTGCTCTCCTTCAGAGTGCCGTTCGAAAGGGCTACTTCAAGGTCCCGCGGGAGGTTTCGACAGTTGAACTGGCTGCAAAGCACGATATGTCGACCCGAAGGGCTTCCGAGGAGATATGCCGCGGCCTTGATGCTGTCCTGTGCGATATTGACCTCGGTGAATGAGTTCGAGGTGCTGATAATGACTCGTGTAGGCAATTACCGTATCGACCGCCCG